>JACDAF010000136.1 GCA_013695575.1 Chloroflexota bacterium
TCCTCGTGGTCCCTGTGGCGCGCATCGACCGTGCCGCGCTCCAGGCGATCGCCTTCGCGCGCTCGATCTCGAGGAACGCGAAAGCGGTGCATATCTCGACGAGCGACGCGAGCGCAGAGGAGTTCAGGCGGCGCTGGCAGCGCTGGAACACGGGGGTGAGCCTCGACATCATCGTGTCGCCGTACCGCTCGCTCATCGTCCCCCTGCTCCGCTACATCGACGCGATCGTCAAGTCCGAGCAGCAGCCGATCACGGTCGTGCTCGCGGAATTCGTCCCGCGTCACTGGTGGGAGTGGATCCTGCACAGCCAGACCGCGACCCGGCTGAAAGCGGCGCTGCTCTTTCGCCCGCACACGATCGTGATCGACGTGCCGTACCACTTCGAGGACACCGCGGACCTCGCTCGCAGAGCGAAGGACAGGTAGCGTGGGCGCGAGCCTCGCCCGATGCATCAGTAGACTTCGCGGTCTGTGCAGCTGAAGCGCATCCTCGTCGCGATCGGCGGGTCGAGCGTCGACCCCGACGTCATCCGCCTTTCGCTGACGCTGGCGAGACCGGCGAAAGCAGAGATCGTCGCCGTGCACGTCATCGAGGTCCGCTGGAACCTGCCGCTCGACGCGGTGCTCGATCCCGAGCTCGATCACGGCGAGCAGGTGCTCGGGGCCGCCGCGAAGATCGCCGAGAAGGGTGGTCAGAGGATCGAGACCGAGCTGCTCCAGGCGCGGGACGCCGCCGCCGCGATCATCGACACGGCGCGGGAGCGTCGCGCGGATCTCGTGCTCCTCGGGATGCCCTATCGCACCCGGCTCGGCCGCGTCTACGTCGGAAAGACCGTCCAGAACGTCTACGTCGGGTCCCCCTGTGCGGTGCTCGCGTATCGTCAGGAGGCACCGCAGTGAACATCGTGATCATCGGCTGCGGCCGGGTGGGCGCGTTCCTCGCGGGCCTCCTCGATGAGGATGGCCACGCGGTGACCGTCGTCGATCTCGAGCGGGTCGCGTTCGAGCACCTGCCGCAGTCGTACAAGGGCAACACGCTCCTCGGCAACGGTACCGACCTGGACATCCTTCGCCAGGCCGGTATCGAGAACGCCGAGGCTCTGTTTGCGCTGACGCAAGGCGACAACCGCAACCTGATGGGGGCCCAGATCGCGAAGGAGATCTTCGGCGTCCGGCGCGTCATCGCGAAGGTGAACGATCCGATCCGGGCGCGTCTCTACCGTTCGCAGGGCCTCACCACCATCTCCCGCACCACGATCCTCGGGACACTCCTTCACGCGATGCTCGCGGAGGATCCGGTGGTCGGGAAGACGCTCATGGAAAAGTCCCTCGCTCACGAGGAGCGACTTTCCGGGGGGACCCCGACACCGGCGAAGGCGGGCGGCTGAGGTGTACTTCGTGGTCGCGGGCGGCGGTGAGGTGGGATTCCACCTCGGGCAGGCGCTGCTCGAGGCCGGCCACGAGGTGATGATCCTCGAGAACGACCGGCGCCGCGCGCAGTTCATCCAGGAGCAGCTCGGTTCGGTCGTCATGACCGCTTCCGCGGACGAGGGCCGCGCCCAGATCGAGGCGGGGTGTCAGCGCGCCGACGCGGTGATCGCGGTCACTGGCGACGACGCGAAGAATCTCGTCATCTGCCAGCTCGCCAAGGACCACTGCCACGCGCAGCGCGTCATCGCGCGGGTGAACAACCCGAAGAACGAGATCGTGTTCAAGGCGCTCGGGATCGACGAGACGATCTCCTCGACCCGTGTCCTGATGGGGGTCATCGAGCAGGAGCTCCCGACCGGCGGGTTCTTTCCGCTCATGCCGCTCACCGGGTCACACCTCGAGCTCATCGAGGCTGAGATCGCGCCGGACACGCCGGCCGCGGGAAAGAAAGTGGGGGAGCTCGGGCTCTCCGCGTACGGAGCGCTCATCGGAGGCGTCGTACGTCGCGGTGAGATCTTGCATGCACACGGGGACACCCCGCTCCAGGCCGGAGACCGCGTCATCGTCTTCACGCCGACCGCCGCGGAAGCCGACGTCAGGCGCTCCCTCTTCGGCTAGGCCGGTTCCCGCGAGCTGCGCTGGCTTCGCCTGCTCGGCTCGCGTGGGCCCTTTGCGGCTCGGTCGGGCCAAGCCCTCCCTCACCTGAGCCCGCCGTTCTTATCTAACGCGTCCCGAGCACCACCACGAGCGTGATGATCAGGATCGTCACGACGAAGATCGGGAGCGCGATCAACGCGTAGACGAAGGCGTCCTCGCGCTTCGTGAGCGGCTGCCGCTGATCCATGCGATGAGCCTACGCGAGCCTGGGCGGGCCGGCCCCGACCCCCGGCGCCCGTGGGCGGCCGGCGGGCTGTCAGTGAGCCTGCAGATCTCTTGACAACGTCGTTGATAGGCTATATATCAATGAAGTGGCACGTCGAAGCCGACCTGTCTACGTGATCTCGATCGCCGCGAGCCTGGCCGGGTGTCACCCGCGGACGCTCCGGATCTACGAGGAGGAGGGCCTCCTCGAGCCGGTACGGACGCACACGAACATCCGGCTGTACTCGGACGCGGATCTCGCGCGGGTTCGCTGCATCCGGTATCTGACCCAGGTCCGGAGGGTGAACCTCGCGGGCGTGAAGCTCCTGCTGCGGTTCAGGGACGCCGACGAGCTGCTGGATCAGCTGGCGGCGCTCCAGGCGGAGGGCGATCGCGATGACGAACAGGACGCCGAGCCGGCCGCGAACTTTTGACCAAAGGAGATGCTCGTATGACGCTCGCACGCTTCAGCCCGATGCCGGACGTTGTCTCACTGCGCGAGGCCATGGATCGTCTCTTCGAGGACACCATCATCCGTCCGACGACGCATTCGGGGCTTCCGGCGGGCCAGATCGGAGTGCCCGTCGACCTTTGGGAGACCGCGGAGGCATACTTCCTGCGCGCCGATCTGCCCGGCATCACCGCCGACGACATCGACATCAACGTGACCGCCGATACGGTGTCGATCTCGGGCGAGATGAAGGGGCAGCAGGACGTGTCGACCGAGGGGTGGCTCCGTCAGGAGCGGCGTCACGGCAAGTTCGTGCGCGCGTTCACCCTTCCGACCCAGCTCGAGGCGAACAAGGTGGAGGCCACCTTCGAGAACGGCGTGCTCCACCTCGTTCTCCCCAAGGCCGAGGCAGTGCGCCCGAAGCAGATCAAGATCACCGCGAAGAGCCCGACCAAGTAGGCCCGAGCGCGGAGCGCGGGCGCGCCGCCCTCGGAACAGCGACCGGGGGCGGCGCGTTGTGCTCAACAGAGGGACGTCGTGCAGGGCCACACGTCCACCGCCAGGCGATCCGGTATTCAGGAGGAACGAAGTGACAAGAGACGAGCCGACGAAGGTGACCGGCGACCGCGCGTATCCCGCCGAGCTCCCGCTCGTGCCGCTACGGGAGGCCGTCGTCTTTCCGAAGCTTGTCATCCCGCTCGGCGTCGGACGCGAGAAGTCCGTGAACGCGATCACCGCCGCGATGGCCGAGGAGAAGCACTACATCCTGCTGGCCGCGCAGAAGGACGCGGAGGTCGACGACGTCGTGCCAGATCAGATCTACGGCGTCGGCACCGTCGCCGAGATCGTGCGCCTCCTGCGGATCCCCGACGGCAGCGTTCAGGTCATCGTCCAGGGCCTCGACCGCGTGCGGATCACCGGCTACGCCGACGAGCAGCGCTACTTCGCGGCGCGTTTCGACGTCCTGGCGGATGTCTCCGGCGAGTCGCTCGAGCGTGAGGCCCTGCTCCGCTCCGTGAAGCAGCTCTTTGCCGAGTACGTCGAGAACGGAGGCTCCATGCTGCCGGAGATCGCGGTCACCGCAAAGTCGACCGACGATCCGGCGCACTTCGCCGACCTCGTTGCGTCCAGCCCCGACCTGACGCTCGAGCAGCGTCAACAGCTGCTCGAGACGCCGAGCGTCGCGGAGCGGCTCAAGTTCATCTCCGTCTTCCTCGCCAAGCAGAACGAGATCCTCGGGCTGAAGCAGAAGATCCAGAGCGAGGTCCAGCAGACGCTCGACAAGACGCAGCGCGAATACATCCTTCGGGAGCAGATGAAGGCCATTCAGAAGGAGCTCGGTGACGACGACGGCACGTCCGAGCTGGGCGAGCTGCGCGAGAAGATCGAGGCCGCCGGTATGCCCGAGGAGACGAAGGCGAAGGCCGTGAAGGAGGTCGCGCGCCTCGAGAAGATCCCGCAGGCCTCTCCCGAGCAGGGCGTCATTCGAACCTACGTCGACTGGCTGATCTCGCTCCCGTGGCAGGCCGTCTCGGACGACGACTGGGACATCCCGAAGGCGACGAAGATCCTCGACGAGGACCACTACGGTCTGCCGAAGATCAAGGATCGGATCATCGAATACATGGCCGTCCGCAAGCTTGCGCCGGACCTCCGTGCGCCCATCCTGTGCTTCGTCGGCCCTCCCGGTGTCGGCAAGACGTCACTCGGCAAGAGCATCGCGCGGGCGATGGGCCGGAAGTTCATCCGCATGTCGCTCGGCGGGATCCGGGACGAGGCCGAGATCCGCGGTCACCGGCGGACCTACGTGGGCGCCCTGCCGGGGCGTGTCCTCCAGAACATGAAGACCGCCGGCCAGGCGAACCCGGTGTTCATGCTCGACGAGATCGACAAGGTCGGCGCGGACTTCAGAGGTGACCCGAGCTCGGCCCTTCTCGAGGTCCTCGACCCCGAGCAGAACAGCACCTTCTCGGACCATTACCTCGAGGTGCCGTACGACCTCTCAAAGGTCATCTTCATCACGACGGCGAACATCGAGGACACGATCATCGCCCCGCTGCGCGACCGCATGGAGATCATTCGTCTCCCCGGCTACACCGAGGAGGAGAAGATGCACATCGCGAGCGGCTACCTGCTGCCGCGGCAGCTGAAGCAGCACGGCCTCTCGCCGGAGACGTGTGTCATCCCCGAGGAGACGCTGCGCATCCTCATTCGCGAATACACCCGCGAGGCCGGCGTCCGGAACCTGGAGCGCGAGATCGGCACTATCTGCCGCAAGGTCGCGCGCGCCATCGCTGAGGGCAGGGCGGAGCAGCTGTGCATCACTTCCGGGGAGCTGAACACCTACCTCGGCCCCGCGAAGTTCGACTACGGGCTCGCGGAGGAGGAAGATCAGGTCGGCGCGGTCACCGGCGTCTCGGTCTCCGAGTTCGGTGGCGACGTCCTCACGGTAGAAGCGACGGTCATCGACGGCAAGGACGAGGATTTCGTCCTCACCGGCCAGCTCGGTAAGGTCATGGAGGAGTCCGCTCGCGCGGCCCTCTCGTACGTCCGCGCCCACTACGGCGAGCTCGGGGTGCCGAAAGGGTTCTTCGAGGATCATGCGATGCACATCCATGTGCCAGCGGGCGCGATCCCGAAGGACGGCCCATCCGCCGGCGTCACGATGGCGACCGCGATCACGTCGGCCCTCACCGGGCGCCGCGTACGCCGCGACGTGGCGATGACGGGTGAGATCACCCTCCGCGGGCGAGTGCTGCCGATCGGCGGGCTCAAGGAGAAGATGCTCGCCGCGCATCGCGCGGGCATCAAGACGTTCGTGTTCCCTGAGAAGAACCGGAAGGACCTCATCGACGTGCCGAAGGAGATCATTGACGAGCTCGAGCTCGTGTCGGTCCGAGAGATCGGCCAGGTATTCGATATAGCGCTGCAGCCAGGGCCGAAGGTCACGCCCGCGCAGATCGAGGCCGCGCGCCCGGCAGCCGCGCCGCCGAACTAGCGCGGAGGGCCCGGCATGCCGGTCGAGTACAAGGATTACTACAAGATCCTCGGTGTGAAGAAGGCCGCGACGCCAGAGGAGATCAAGCGCGCGTACCGCTCGCTGGCGCGGAAGCACCACCCTGACGTGAGCAAGGCGCCCGACGCCGCGAAGCGCTTCAAGGAGCTCAACGAGGCCAACGAGGTGCTCTCGGATCCGGAAAAGCGCACACGCTACGACCAGCTCGGGCCTGACTGGGAGCGGTTCGCCCACGGGCCGGCCGGCGGGAATGGCAGCCGGCCGGGCGGATTCCAGTGGGTGTACACGGGGCAGCCCGGCCAAGAGCAGTTCACGGGCGAGACGGGGTTCTCCGACTTCTTCCGCACGCTCTTCGGCGATTCCGTCACGTCGAGCCCGTCCGCCGGCGCGCGCGGTCGCCAGAGCGCCCGCGCGGGCGCGGATGCCGAGCATGAGCTCGAGGTCAGCTTCAACGACGCCTACCGGGGTGCCGAGCGTACGCTCGAGATCCGTCGCGAGGACGGCGCGACGAAGGCCCTGCACGTGAAGATCCCCCCGGGCGTGCGCGACGGGCAACGCATCCGGCTTGCCGGCCAGGGCGCCCGTTCCCCGGGCAGCGGTCCAGCCGGAGACCTCTACCTGCGCATCCGTGTCCGGCCGCACCCCTTCTTTACCCGCGATGGCGACGACCTGCGCGCCGAGCTCCCGGTCGGCCTGCACGAAGCGCTGCTCGGGGCCGAGGTCTCTGTGCCGACGCCGAAGGGGCGGGTGGCGCTCCGCATCCCACCGGAGACGCAGAACGGTCGGACCATCCGGCTCGCGGGCCAGGGAATGCCGCGGCGGGACGGGGGGCACGGCGACCTGTTCGTGACCGCGACGGTCGTCCTGCCGCAGAAGCTCACCGAGAGCGAGCGCGATCTTGTCCGCGAGCTCGCGCGTTCACGCGCCGGCGACGACCCGCGCGCGGACTTGTTATGAGTCGAGCGAACGGAACGAGCTGACGTGATCGATCCGAACACGCTCACCGAGAAGTCCCAAGAGGCGCTCTTCGCAGCGCAGCGCGCGGCCGCCGATGGTGGCCGATCTCAGGTGGAGGTCGAGGATCTCGCGCTCGCGCTCCTCGCCCAGCAGGGAGGGGTCACGCCGGCGCTGCTTGAGTCCGCCGGCGTGCACGTCGGCGAGCTGCGGGCGAAGCTCGAGGGCGAGGTCGCGCGGCAGCCGCGTGTCAGCGGGAACGTGCAGGTGGGCGCGTCAGCGCGGCTCGGCCGCGCCCTGCAGCAGGCGCAACGCGACGCCGAGGCACTGGGGGACGAGTTCGTCAGCACCGAGCACCTCGTGCTCGCGATGACGGCGGACGGCGGGCCGACCGGCCGCGAGCTCCAGCGTCTCGGCGTCACGCGAGAGCGTCTGCTCTCGTCCCTGCGCGAGATGCGCGGTACCCAACGGGTCACGGATCAGCATCCTGAGGCGAAGTACCAGGTCCTCGACAAGTACGGCCGCGATCTTACGGATCTCGCGCGAAAGAACAAGATCGACCCCGTCATTGGGCGCGATGAGGAGATCCGGCGCGTCATCCAGGTGCTCTCACGACGCACGAAGAACAACCCGGTGCTGATCGGGGAGCCCGGCGTCGGCAAGACGGCCATCGTCGAGGGACTCGCCCAGCGCATCGTCCGCGGCGACGTCCCGGAGGGGCTCAAGGAGAAGCGCGTCTTCGCGCTCGACATCGGCGCGCTCCTGGCGGGCGCCAAGTACCGAGGCGAGTTCGAGGAGCGCCTCAAGGCCGTGCTGAAGGAGATCGCTGCGAGCGACGGCCAGATCGTCCTGTTCATCGACGAGCTGCACACCGTCGTCGGCGCGGGCGCGGCGGAAGGCGCCGTGGACGCGGCGAACCTCCTCAAGCCCATGCTGGCGCGCGGCGAGCTGCATGCCATCGGCGCCACGACGCTCGACGAGTACCGCAAGCACATCGAGAAGGATGCGGCGCTTGAAAGACGTTTTCAGCCCGTGATGGTCAATCAACCTTCGGTCGAAGATACGATCTCGATTCTGCGGGGACTGCGTGAACGCTACGAGGTGCATCATGGTGTGCGGATCAAGGATTCGGCCCTGGTGGCGGCGGCGGTTCTCTCGCAGCGCTACATCTCTGATCGCTTCTTGCCTGACAAAGCAATTGATTTAGTTGATGAATCGGCAGCGCGCTTGCGCACAGAGATCGAGAGCTTGCCCGTCGAACTCGATGAGGTGCAGCGTCGAGTGATGCAGCTCGAGATCGAGCGCGAAGCATTGAGAAAAGAGACGGATCTTGCTTCGCAGAATCGCTTAGAGAAGCTGGAGAAGGAGTTGGCCGACTTGAGAGCGCGCGGCGACGCTTTGCGCGCCCAGTGGCAGCTTGAAAAAGAAGGAGTCGCTCGTCTCCGAAAACTGCGTGAAGACATCGAGCAGGCGAAGATCGATATCGAGCGCGCCGAGCG
>JACDAF010000138.1 GCA_013695575.1 Chloroflexota bacterium
GTCGCGCCGTCGCCCTCATCGAACGGGCGGAGGCGGCACTCGGCAACCTTGCGGTCGGTCTCGTGAACGCGCTCAACCCGGCCCTGATCGTGGTCGGCGGGGCGGTCGCGGAGCATCAGCCCGAGCATGTGCTCGGGCCGATGGAGCGTGCGATCGAGGCGCGGGCGTTCCGCGTCCCCGCGGCCTCGGTGCGGGTCGTGCGTGCGGATCTCGGTGCCGACGTGGCTCTGCTCGGCTCGGTCCTTGCGGCACGTGAGCGCGCGGCCGGGCGTGGGGAGTGGTTCCTCTAGCATGGCCCGTCGGGGCTCGTTCGCCGCGGGCACAGCCCGTGGCGAACGCACGGTGGACGGAGGTGTCGCGATGACGAAAGTCGCGATCAATGGTTTCGGACGCATCGGTCGGCAGTTCCTCAAGGCGCTCATCGAGCGTCATCCCGAAGTCGAGGTGGTCGCGCTCAACGACCTTGCCGACCCGAAGATGAACGCGCATCTCTTCAAGCACGACTCGAACTACGGCAAGTACAAGGGCGACGTTTCGGCGACCGCCGACTCGCTCGTCGTCGATGGCCGCCGGATCAGGGTCCTGCAGGAGCGCGATCCGGCGAAGCTTCCCTGGCGCGACCTCGGTGTGGACATCGTCGCCGAGTGCACGGGCTTCTTCAGCGACGCGACGAAGGCTCGAGCGCACATCGACCCGGCGGGTGCGAAGTACGTGATCATCTCGATGCCGGCGAAGAACGAGGACAAGACCATCGTCCTCGGCGTGAACGAGAACGAATTCGATCCCGAGAAGCACCACATCATCAGCAATGCCTCGTGCACGACGAATGGCCTGGCGCCGGTCGCGAAGGTGCTGAACGACGAGTTCGGGATCGAGAAAGGGTTCCTGACCACCATCCACTCCAAGACCCTCTCGCAGAAGCTCCTCGACACGGCGGCGGCCGACCCGCGCGACGCGCGGGCGGCGTCGGAGAACATCGTCCCATCGGAGACCGGGGCGGCCCGGGCCGTCGCCCTCGTCATCCCCGAGCTCAAAGGGAAGTTCACCGGCATGGCCTTCCGCGTACCGACGCCGACCGTATCGGTCGTCGATTTCGTCGTGAAGCTGAAGCGCGAAGTCACGAAGGATGAGGTGAACGCGTCGTTCAAGCGCGCGGCGAGCGGCACGCTGAAGGGGATCATGGACTACACCGAGGAGCCGCTCGTCTCGAGCGACCTCAAAGGCGACGAGCACTCCACGATCGTCAGCGGCATCGACACGATCGTGCTCGGTGACATGGTGAAGGTGATCGCCTGGTACGACAACGAGTGGGGCTATGCCTGTCGCCTCGCCGACATCACCGCACTTGTGGCGTCGAAGCTGCGCGAGCCCGTCCCAGCCTGACGCGTTGCGCACCGTCCTGGACGCCAAGCCCGAGGGCAAGCGCGTCCTCGTGCGCAACGACTTCAATGTGCCCCTCGCCGGCGACCGGATCGAGGACGACACACGGATCCGTGCGGCGCTGCCGACGATCGAAGCGCTCATCGACCGTGGCGCCCGCTCGGTCGCGCTCTGCTCGCACCTCGGACGGCCCAGGGGTCACGATCCGACGCTGAGCCTTGCGCCGGTCGCCGCACGGGTCGCCGAGCTGCTCGGGCTGCCGGTGCCGCTGCTGCCCGACTGCGTCGGCGTCGAGATCCCGGACGGCGTCTGCGTGCTCGAGAACGTGCGCTTTCACGCCGAGGAGGAGCCGAACGATCCGGCCTTCGCCGCCCGCCTCGCCGCGCCCTTCGATCTGTACGTGAACGACGCGTTTGGAGCCGCGCATCGCGCGCATGCCTCCACGGAGGGCGTAGCGCGCCTGCTGCCCGCGTACGCGGGGCTGCTGCTCGAGAAGGAGGTCCGCATCCTCACCGGACTGCTGAGCGACCCGGAGCGGCCGTTCCTGGCGATCGTCGGCGGCGCCAAGGTGTCGTCAAAGATCGACGTCGTCCGCTCGCTCATCGCGAAGGCGGACGCGGTCGCGATCGGCGGCGGCATGGCGAACACCTTCCTCGCCGCGACCGGTCACGAGGTCGGAACGTCCCTCCGCGAGCCGGACAAGGAGGATGACGCGCGCACGATCCTTCGCGCCGCGAAAGATCGCGAGATCGACCTGATCCTCCCGAGCGACGTCGTCTGTGCGCCGTCGATCGGCGCAGCCGCAGGCAGCGTGTACGACGTCGACCACGTGCCGCCCGATCAGACCATCGTCGACGTCGGACCCCTCACGCTCGAGGAGTACGAGCGGGCCATCCGCACGGCGAAGACGATCCTCTGGAACGGCCCCGTCGGCGTCTTCGAATCCGCGGCCTTCGCGGCAGGCACGCGCCGGGTCGCTCAGCTCCTGGCCGCCTCGAGCGCGACGACGGTCGTCGGCGGTGGCGAGTCCGTGCAGGCCGTCCAGCAGGCGGGACTCGCGAAGCGCATGACGCACGTATCCACCGGTGGCGGGGCCGCTCTCGAGCTTCTGGAGGGAAAGACCCTGCCGGGCGTGGCGGCGATCCCGGCGTGAACCCGGCGACGAGCGGCCGTGTTGCGAGCAGGGGCCCCTGCGTCGCGAACCGGTCCACCAGCCTGGAGCGTGTCTTTCGGCGCGTGGGCCGGGGCCCCGCGGACCGCGGGGCGGGAAGGATCGGGAAGGGTGCCTGACACGACGATCGAGCGCATCCGCGCACGGGAGATCCTCGACTCGCGCGGGGACCCGACCGTCGCGGTGGACGTTTTCCTGGAAGGAGGCGCACGAGGGACCGCGATGGTGCCGTCGGGCGCCTCGACCGGCGCCCACGAGGCTGTCGAGATACGCGACGGCGACGCGAAGCGCTACCGGGGGCGGGGCGTCCAGATCGCTGTCGGGAACGTCGACGACATCATCGCGCCTGAGCTGATCGGCGAGGACGTGTCGGATCAATCGGGCATCGACCGCATGCTGCGCGAGCTTGACGGCACGCCCGACAAGTCGAAGCTTGGCGCGAACGCGCTGCTCGGCGTCTCGCTCGGCTGCGCCCGCGCCGCATCGGCGGCGGTGGGCCTCCCGCTCTATCGCTACCTGGGGGGACCGCTCGCGCGCACGCTGCCGGTGCCGCAGATGAACGTCCTGAACGGTGGGAAGCACGCGCTCGACTCCGCCGACATGCAGGAGTACATGCTCGTGCCAGTCGGAATGCGATCGTTCCGCGAGGCGTTGCGCGCGGGGGCGGAGGTCTTCCACGCCCTCGGGGCGCTCCTGCACGATCGTGGCATGAGCACTGGCGTCGGGGACGAGGGCGGCTACGCGCCGTCGGGCCTGCACGACAACGAGGAGCCGATCCGGCTGATGATCGAGGCGATCGAGAGGGCCGGCTACCGGCCCGGCGAGGACCTGGCCATCGCGCTCGATCCCGCCGCGACGGAGCTGTACCGACCGGCCGGAGGACCGTTCAAGTCGGACGGGTCCGGGGGGTGGAAGAGCGTCGGCAGCGATGGCGCATACGAGCTCGCGCGCGAGACGCGAACGTTGACCGCCGACGAGATGATCGACCTCTACGCCGGCTGGCGCGACCGCTATCCCCTCGTGTCGATCGAGGACGGGCTCGCCGAGGATGATTGGGCGGGGTGGACGCGGCTCACCGAGCGGCTCGGCGACCGGCTCCAGCTCGTCGGCGACGACCTTTTCGTGACGAACGTGGAGCGCATCCGCACCGGGGTGGCGGCTGGATGCGCGAACGCGGTGCTCATCAAGCTCAACCAGATCGGCACGCTCTCGGAGACGATCGAGGCCGTCGAGTACGCCCACCGCTCCGGCTACGCGGCCGTCATCTCACACCGTTCCGGTGAGACCGAGGACACCACGATCGCCGATCTCTGCGTCGCGCTGAACACCGGCCAGATCAAGACGGGGTCGCTCTCTCGGAGCGAGCGTGTCGCGAAGTACAACCGGCTCATGGAGATCGAGATCGAGCTTGGGGATGCCGCGAGGTTTCCGGGCAGGGACGCCTTCCCGCGCTCCGCGGGGGGGTAGGCGGCTAGGGAGTGCTCTCGGCCGCCGTGCCGCCGGCCCTGGCCGCGGCTCGTGCGATGCGAGCCTTGCGCCGGGACGCCGCGTTCTTGTGGATGGCGCCCCGCTTGGCGGCGCGGTCCAGTGCGCTCTGCGCCGCCTTCACGGCGTCGCCGGTGTCTTCGCCGCTCGCGATCGCTTGCCGGGCGGTGCGCACCGAGGTCCTGGCAGCGGAGCGGCCGGCTTGCTTGGTGGCGGTGCGGCGGACCGTCTGGCGGATCCGCTTCAGGGCCGAGCGCTTGCGATTCTTCGTGGCCACGGGATGAGTCTAGGGCAGGAGCGACGATCGCGTCCGCCTCGAGAAGGCGACGACGACCAGCCCTGAGCGCGTCTTACGCCGGAAGCGTGCGATCGAGCAAGGCGAGCGGAGTCGGTCGCCGCGCGCTCTGCGCATACTGCCTCGCTGATGCAGATGTCGATCGCGCGGGCCTCGCTCATCATGATCGTGACGCTCGTCGCCAGCAGGTTCCTTGGCTGGCTGCGAATGTCGGTCATCGGCGCGCAGTTCGGCGCCGATCTCCGAGAGCTCGATGCGTTCTGGGCGGCTTTCCGCATCCCCAACACGCTGTTCGAGCTGCTGGTCGCAGGTGCGCTCGCGTCCGCGTTCATCCCCGTGTTCGCCGGCTATCTCGCCAAGGACAGCGAGCAGGAGGCGTGGCGGGTCGCCTCGAGCTTCCTGAATGCGCTGCTCATCGCGCTCATCGTGTTCTCCGGCCTGATGTGGCTGCTCGCACCCGTCCTCGTGCCGCTCATGGTGGGAGAAGGCTTCACGGTGGCGCAGCAGCGACTGATGACCGATCTCACCCGCATCATGCTGCTGAGCCCCATCTTCATGGGCCTGTCGGCGCTGTTCACCGGGATCCTGCAGTCGTACCGGCAGTTCCTCTCGGGCGCCACGGCACCGCTCGTCTACAACGCCGTGATCATCCTGTTCGCGCTCTTCGCGTCGCCGTTCCTCGGCGTGTACGCGCTGGCCTGGGGCGTCGTCGCCGGTGCGCTCATGATGTGGCTCGTCCAGATTCCGGAGCTCACCTTCCGGCGCACGAAGTACACGCTCGCCTTCGACATCGCGCACCCGGGGGTTCGCGAGATCGTCCGCCTCGCGATCCCGCGCAGCCTCGCGCTCCTGGCCGTCCAGGTGGTGCTCGTGGTGGACACCGTGCTCGCCTCACGCATGCCACCGGGTTCGCTGAACGCGCTGACATTCGCCTTCCAGCTGCTGTTGCTGCCGCTCGGTGTCTTCTCGATCGCGATCTCGGCCGCGATATTTCCAACGCTCTCGCGCTACGCCTCGCTCGGCCAGGCGTTCCGCATGCGCCAGGCGCTCCAGCAGGGCATCCGGTGGATCCTGTTCCTCACTGTCCCGACCGCCATCGTCATGGTCGTGCTTCGCCGGCCGATCGTGCATCTGCTCTTCCAGTACGGCGAGCTCGGCCCGGACCAGCGCGAGGCGATCGCCGCCGCCTTCCTCATGTACTCCCTTGGGCTCGTCGGGCACGCGCTCGTACAGATCATCTCTCGCGCGTACTACGCGATGAAGGACACGCAGACCCCTCTCGCGCTGACGCTCGTATCGATCGGCGTGAACGTCGTCCTTGCGGTCATGCTCGCACCCGAGCTCGGCATCAACGGCCTCGCGCTCGCGAATGCCATCGCCACGCTGGCCGAGGCGTTCCTGCTCTTTGCCCTGCTCGCGGATCGCGCACGCCTGCGGCTCGTCGGGATCGGCGTCTCGACGCTGAAGGTGCTGGCCGCCAGCCTCGCCATGGGCATAGCGATGTTCCTCTTCATCCGCGCGACCAACGTGACCGTGGACCTCGAGCAGACGAAGCTCGGTCTGCTCCTCCAGACCCTGGTCGCGATGGGTGTGGGCGGCCTCGTGTACCTCGCCGCGAGCCGGATCCTCGGCATCACCGAGCTGAGTGAGATCGTCGCCGTCGTCCGCGCGCGCCTCGCGCGACGAGGGGCGCCTCCCGGCCCTTCGCTCTAGTGGCACAGACGCGGTCTCGCATCCGCAACTTCTGCGTGATCGCGCACGTCGATCACGGGAAGACCACGCTCTCCGATCGCCTGCTCGAGCTCACGGGCACGGTGAGCGAGCGCGAGATGCGCGATCAGATGCTCGACTCGATGGATCTCGAGCGGGAGAAGGGCATCACGATCAAGGCGCGCGCCGTCCAGATGCGCTGGCGCGGACGCGACGGCCTTGAGTACGAGATGAACCTCATCGACACGCCCGGGCACGTCGACTTCAACTACGAGGTGAGCCGATCGCTCGCCGCGTGCGAGGGCGCGCTCCTCCTGGTCGATGCGTCCCAGGGCATCGAGGCTCAGACGCTTGCGAACGCCTACCTCGCCGTTGAGCAGGGGCTCGAGGTGATCCCGGTCATCAACAAGATCGACCTGCCGGCGATCGACCTCGACGTCGTCCGCGGGGACCTGCGCGCGACGCTCGGCTTCAGGGATGACGAGATCCTGCTCGCGTCCGGCAAGTCAGGCCAGGGCGTCGCGGATCTCCTGCACGCCGTCGTCGAGCGGGTCCCGCCACCCGTCGGCGATCCCGCGGCACCCCTGCGCGCGCTCATCTTCGACTCGCACTACGACGCGTACAAGGGGGTGGTCGCGCACGTGCGTGTCGTCGACGGGCGGCTCGACGAGCGGGAGCGCATCCTCCTCTTGGCAACGGACAAGCAGAGCGAGCTCCTCGAGCTCGGCGTCTTTGCGCCCGACGCCCGCGCGACGACTGCGCTCGAATGCGGCGAGGTCGGGTACGTGGCGACCGGCCTCAAGGCCGTGGCCGATTGCCGCGTGGGCGACACGCTCACGCTCGCATCGCGCCCCGCGCGCGCGGCGCTCGCCGGGTACCGCCCGGCGAAGCCGATGGTCTTCGCCGGCTTCTATCCCTCGAACGCCGAGGACTACACGACCCTGCGGGAGGCGCTGGAGAAGCTGCGCTTGAACGACGCAGCGCTCGTGTACGAGCCGGAGACCTCGCAGGCGCTCGGATTCGGGTTCCGCGCCGGGTTCCTCGGTCTCCTGCACCTCGAGATCGTGCAGGAGCGCCTCGAGCGCGAGTACGACGTGGATCTCATCGCGACGTCGCCGTCGGTCGAGTACCAGATCCGCACGCACCGCGGCGACGTGGTCACGATCGACAACCCGGCGCTGCTGCCCGACCTGAGCCTTGTCGACGAGATCCGCGAGCCATGGGTCCGCGCGACGATCATCGTGCCGACCACGCACGTCGGCCCGATCATGGATCTCTCGCAGGGCAAGCGCGGCACTCTCACGGACATGTCCTATGTCGATCCGCTGCGCGCGATGCTGCGCTACGACATGCCGCTCAGCGAGGTCATCGTCGACTTCTATGACGAGCTGAAGAGCCGCTCGCGCGGCTACGCCTCGCTCGACTATGAGTTCGCGGAATATCGCGCCGCCGACCTCGTACGGCTCGACGTGCTCGTGGCCGGGATGATCGTCGACGCGCTCTCGATCATCACGCATCGCGAGAAGGCCGCCCACGTGGGCCGCGCGCTCACCTCGAAGCTTCGTGAGCTCATCCCGAAGCAGATGTTCGACGTCGCGATCCAGGCCGCGATCGGCAACAAGGTCCTGGCGCGTGAGACGGTGAAAGCCAAGCGCAAGGACGTCATCGCGAAGTGTTACGGGGGCGACATCACCCGCAAGAAGAAGCTCCTCGAGAAGCAGAAGGAGGGGAAGAAGCGGATGAAGATGGTCGGTCAGGTGATGATCCCGCAGGACGCCTTCCTCGCCGTGCTTCGGCTGAAGGACGACTCACCGTGAAGATCCAGTTCGAGCACCCGACGCAGCTGCTCGCGTCGACGTTCCTGCGCGCGCTGGCGCAGGATGAGCCGCAGGTCGCGTGGGAGCGGCTCTCGCGCGAGGGCCGCGGCTTGCTCGAGGGCATCTACGCCGCGCGCGCGAACGTGCTCCTCCATCGTGCCGCCGGGGTCGGCTCGGCGGGGACCGACGAGCGGCTCGCCGACGTCATCGCGCCGCTCCGCGAGGCGGCGTTGCGCGCGTGCGGCGGCCCGGAGCGGATCCTCGGCCTCGGCGTCTCCGCGGCGCGCATGCCCGACCGGCACACCGCGTTCGTCCTGCTGCTGCCCGATTTCGGTGAGGAACGGATCGTGAACGAGTCCGACTGGCGCCCGGCTCACCTGCTGGCGTTCACGTACGAATCCCGGGAGTGGCTCGTCGACCTCGGACGGACGGCGCTCTTGTCCGCCGAGGCCGGTCTGCCCGACCCGCTGGGGGAGATACGGGCGTGAGGGGCATCGGCCTGTACGTCCACATCCCCTTTTGCGCCGCGCGCTGCCCGTACTGCGACTTCGCGACTGCGCCCGCGACGACCGTGCTGCGGGGCCGCTACCTCGCGGCGCTCCTGACCGAGATCTCGCGTGAGGGCGCAGCCCTCGGGCGGCCCCGCGTCCGGACGGTGTTCTTCGGCGGCGGGACGCCGAGCCTTCTGGAGCCCGACGAGATCGCCTCGCTCGGCGCCGCGCTCCGGTCGGCATTCGAGCTACGGCCGCGGGAGGTCACCGTCGAAGCGAACCCGGCGACGCTCGATCGCGCGCGCCTGGAGTCGTGGCGGGAGCTCGGGATGACCCGCTTGTCGCTCGGCGCGCAGTCGTTCCGCGAGCGTGGTCTCCGGGCGCTCGGCCGCACGCACCAGCCCGAGGACGTGGAACCGGCGGTCGACGCGGCGCGCGGCATCGGCTGCGACGTGAGCCTCGATCTCATCTTCGGCTGGCCTGGCCAAACGGCGCGCGACTGGGCGGACGACCTCGACGCGGCGGTCGCGCTCGGCGTGGCCCACCTCTCGGCGTACCCGCTCGAGCTGCAGCTCGAGCCTGACGAGGGCGTGGCGAATTGGCCGGGCGGCGGGTGGCCGACTCTCGAGCGCTGGCGTCGGGCCGCCGAAGCCGCGGGGCCCGGCGACGATGGGGTCGCGTCGCTGTACGAGCAGGCCGAGGCGCGGCTCGCGCGCTCGGGGTATCGGCACTACGAGATCGCCAACTGGGCCAGGGCGGGGAAGCGCTGCCTGCACAACCTCACCTACTGGCGCAACGGCGAGTGGCTCGGGGTCGGGACGGGAGCGCACTCGCATCTCGCGGGCCGGCGGTCGCGAAACCCGGCCGCGCTGCTCGACTACCTGGATCGGATCGAGCACGGCCTCGGCCGGATCCCGGATCCCGCCGCGGAGCCCGCGCTCGACACGGCGATGCTGGCCCTCCGTCTCGACGGCGGGCTGGACCTCAGCCGCTACGGCCATCGCTTCGGCGCCGCGGCACGCGACCGCGCCGCCGCCGCGCTCCGGCTCGCCGACGGATCGCTCGTCGACACGATCGGTGGGCGGGTACGGCTCACCCCGCGGGGCCGGCTTCTCGCGAACGAGGTATTCGCGTCGCTCCTCCCCTGAGGGCGAGGCTGAAACGTGCACGCCGCTCGACATGACGAGGCGCCGTACCCGGTCCGGGCGCGGCGCCTCGCCGGAGAGATGGGTGGGAAGTCGTTAACGGACGGTGATCGTCCAGACGACGCCGGTGTCCTCGAGCCAGGTCGTCCCGTCGATGACGCCACGGACCGCCAGGCGATAGGTGCCGGGCGTGGCCGGCGCCTTGATCGTGAACCGGAACCAACCGTCCTGCCCCGGCCCGACGTAAGGCGTGGTGGTGGTCGCAGGCCGGGACAAGTTCATCCAACCGACAGCGAGGTCCGGGCGCGGCGTGTCGAGCGGGCTGGCCGTGCCGATATTCACCTGCTGCCCGGGATTGCCGAGGTACCAGCCACGGTAGCCCGTGTTGAGCAACGCGACGACGAGCATGGTGGTCTGGCCCGGTGCCAACACCGGGTCCGCCGTTTGCACGCCGAACCTGGCGTGGTAGCCGAGGTCGAAGCTGCTCGCCGTGGCAGCATCGACGACACCCCCGAAGTTCGCGACCCAGTAGGTCGCGTAGGAGGAGCCGGCGTTGTACGCGCGCCCGAGGCCGATCGCGCGGTAGTTCGGGTCGACCAGCGCCGCGTAGTGGCCGGGGCTGTTGACCCAGCCGTCGAACACCGCACGCGCGGCGGTGTGACCCGCGGCGAGGGTCTCCCCCGTCCAGGTGCTCGCCGCGGGGTAACCGGCGTCGGCCATGCGCTGGGTGGACGTACGGCCGTCGAGCGAGGTGTGCGAGAAGTAGTTGTAGACAGCCATGTCCTGCGCCATCCACTTCGCCGAGAACGTGAGCGTGTCGGAGACCGCCAGCGTCGGAAGCCCCTTCGATGCGCGGAACGCGTTCACGACGTGCTGGAGCACCGTCTCCTCCGAGTCGAGCGTTGCTGCACCGGCGCGTGACGATGCCAAGCCCGCGAGCGAGCTGCCGAGTACGATGGTCGCGAGGACCCCCCCGGCGAGGGTGCGAAGCGTGCGGAACATGCCATCTCTCCTGCGCTTACGTCGTTGCATCGGAGAGATGCGACGATCGCGTTCGGTGGCCACGCATGACTCCCGTGAGTCCCGTGACCTCCACCCCGCCTCTTTTCGCGGGTTGCCCGGTGTCGCCGCCGATCCGCGATCGCGCCGAGGCATCAGTTTCAGGTGGGCGGGCCCCTGTGCACAGGGGCGAGGTCGTACCTGCTTTTTCGGCGAGAGGGCTACCCCGCGCGAGGACCTGCGGGGCCGCGAAGTGCGTCAAAGACACGTCCGCCACGCGTCCGTCAGCAAGCGCTCGCCCGGGTGCGGCATCACTCTTGCGCGACCATCAGGGCACCACGCGTGTCCGAGTGGCGCGTGACGTATGGGAGGAAGTCATGGCGAACGAACGGGACCAGAACGAGCTGGGCGGTCTCGAGGAAAGCGAGCCGGCGCTTTGGGGCGACGAGGGTGAGGCGGCCGCTACCGGGGCGGGCCAGGGCGGGCGCGCCCAGCAGAGCGACGCGCGGACGAGCGCGGGGACCGCCCCGAAGGGCATGAGTGCCGGCACGAGCACCGGTGGCCGCAAGGTCGCCAGGGCGCGCAAGTCCACCGGGGCCGGGAAGTCCGCCGGCGCCCGGAAGTCCACCGGCGCCCGGAAGAGCACGACCGGCCGCAAGAGCACCGGTGCCCGGAAGAGCACGACCGGCCGCAAGAGCACCGGTGCCCGGAAGAGCACGGGTCCGCGCCGTGGCCGGAAGTCCACCGGCGCGCGCAAGAGCACGACCGGTCGGAAGTCGACGACCCGAAAGAGCGCCGGGCGTAGCTCGCGAGGCCGGGCCCGCTAGGCCGGGCCGACGCGGGCAGCAAGAGGGCCGCCCCACTGGCGGCCCTTGCTCTCCGCTAGCCGGCCTCGACTTCGTCTCGGCCGGCTAGCGGGGGCCCTGCGCCTCGGCCGAGGGAGGGCGCCCGCGCCGGTGCGTTCCTAATTCCGCTTGCCGCGGCCCATTCCCGGCTTGCGCCCGTGATTCGCCTTCTTCGAGCGCCAGCCGAGCTTGCCGGTCGTCTTTTGCTTCTTCTGTCCTTTGCTCAAACCCTGCTCCCTCCGCTGACGTCGCCTGCTCCCGCGCGGGGGTCCCCGGACGGCTCGGTCGGGCAAAGCCCTCCGTCGCCGGATCGCCGGTCCTTCCCCCCTGGAATAGTCGGAGCTGGAGCGTGCGCGTTGGTGGCGCGATGAGCTCCGTCACGAGCCATTGTCCTACCACGTCGGCGTCGGCGTCGGCGGCGAGCCCCACGCGCGTCCGCGCGGCGACGAGATGCCGTCGGGCCGCGCGCGCATCGATCCCAAGTTACCTTGGCGGCTGCGCCGACCGGAAGCTCGAGGATGTCATGCAGGACGAACGCCGTGAGCTCCGGCCCCCGCAGCGTGTGGCGCCCGACGAGGTCGCGGAGGCCTGCTCCGAACAGTCGTCCTTCCGAGATCCCACTCCTGAGAGCCGTGGCCGGCTCGCCGTCCAGCTCCGCCACGCGTACCAGCGCGGCGACCTCAGAGTCCGGCAAACGGCGCGCGCCCTCGAGGCTCGCGAAGAAACGCCGCACGACCTGATCGTCGGTGACCCGGGCTCGCTGGCTCCGCGGCCGCCTCGTGATCCGGCCGAGCGCGGCGCCGAGGTCGCGTCGCAGGCCAGCGAGGTCGGCGAACCGCACGACTTCGACGACCGCCGGATTGCCAAGGAGGATCCGGGAGACCGGCCGATCACGCTCGACCACGATGACGACCGGGACACCGTGCTCCCGCACGACCTCGACCTCGGTCCCGACGCCGAGTGAGGGTAGCCCCGCGTACGCGATCAGCACCGCAGCGGCGGCGACGTGGGCGCGTTTGATGTCGAATGCGGTTCGCGCGTCGAGGTGCGCGTCTGCGATCAGGTGGTGGTCCGGGCGATGCGGCAGGTACGGCCGAAGCCCAGCGTCCGAAACGATCTCGGAGAGCACCTCGTAGAAGAGCCGGATCGGAGCGCCGTCCTGCACCGCCGTCAGCGCTCCGCTGACGTAGACCTCGCCCGTCACGACACCGACGGCCTGCTCTTCCATGCGGACCGCCAATCATGCGTACGCCGTCAAGCCGCGACCTGGGGTACGGTCACCGCCGTGGATGGCCGTCTGCGGGAGAGCCTGCGCAGGCTCCCCCTCTTCGCGAAGCTCTCGGACCCGGAGCTCGACGAGCTGGGCTCGCGCATGCGGCAAAAGCAGTTCAAGCGCGGGGACACGATCTTCCGCAAGGACGATCGAGGGACCCACCTGTACGTCGTGCTCGAAGGCGCCGTCAAGATCGCGCTCCCCGGCGAATTCGGTCAGGAGGCGCTCGTTGCGATCGCGCGGGCGGGTGAGTACTTCGGTGAGCTCGCGCTCCTCGACCGCAGCCCGCGCTCCGCGACCGTCGTCGCCCTCGAGGACACGCAGGCGGCCCTGCTCGCTGCGGACGACTTCCTCGCGTTCCTGGAATCGCACCCGCTCGCGGTACGCACGGTGCTCGAGGCGCTCGCCCGTACCGTGCGCCGGCTGTCGGACCGCGTTGAGGACCTCATCTTTCTTGATGTGCCGAGCCGTGTCGCGAAGTACCTCCTCGACCTCGCCCAGCACAATGGCGGGGCGGACAAGGAGCTCAACCTGACGCAGGACGAGCTTGCGGCTTTCACCGGCGCGTCCCGAGTGTCCGTGAACCGCGTCCTCGGCGATCTCGAGCGGCGGGGTCTCATCACCATCCGGCGACGGCGGATCGCGATCCTTGACGC
>JACDAF010000162.1 GCA_013695575.1 Chloroflexota bacterium
GAGAGGCGAACTGTTCCCTGACCTCGAGGACCGCGCTGCCGTGATGGACGCGGGCGACCGCAAGCCGTGCCACCAGGAGACCATGCAGCCGCCACGCCGCGGGCTCAAGTCGCCTTCAGAGATATACGCAGATTCGGCATAGGAACGAACGGCCCGGCCGGAGCCGGGCCGTTCGCCGCTCATCTGAGACGGTGCGCTAGGTGAGGGTGTTCCCGATATTGCTGAAGATGTTCTGGATCTGGCTGCGCAGGAAGATCATGGCGACGATCACGGCAATGGCGATGACAGCGATGATGAGTGCATATTCCACCAGGCCCTGGCCGTCGTCTTCGCGGAAGAATGCGAGCATCTTGGTCCTCCCTCCCTATGGCGTTCGATACATCGATTCTATGTTCGGCAGGCTGCCAGGCAAGGCCTCCAGCCTCTCTGACAGACCGTACGGAACCCTCTTGAGCGCGACTACACCGAAGAGCAGTGATGAGCGACGGCCGGACCGATCTCGGCAAGCGTGATCCGCCGTACCCGGCCGGTGGGGAGCGACGCGAGGAGCGTCGGCCCGTAGTCCCTGGTGATGATCCGGCGATCGCAGAGGAGGATGACGCCGCGGTCGGTGGTGGTCCGGATCAGGCGTCCGATCCCCTGCCGCAGACGGAGAGCCGCCTGCGGGAGCAGGTACTCGCGGAACGGGTCGTCGTAGCGCTCGGCTCGGCCCTCGACGAGGGGGTCATCCGGCACCTCGAATGGGAGGCGGGCCACGACGACGCACTGCAGGAGGTCGCCCGGGAGGTCGACGCCCTCCCAGAAGGAGCGGACGCCTAAGAGCACGGAGCGACCGGCGCGGAACCGCTCGAGCAGCGAGCGCCGCGAGCCGTCGACGCCCTGCGTGAGCACGGCGACCCCCGCGTCGTCAAGCGACCCCAGGCGCGCCGCGACGTCGCGCATCGCGGTGTGTGAGGTGAAGAGCGCGAGCGTCCTGCCCTCGAGCGCTCTGGCGGCCTCCTCGATCGCGACGGCGAGGTGCTGGGCGTACTCGAGCTCGTGCGGCAGCGCGATGTCCCTAGGCACGAGGAGCAGCGTGTGGTCCGGGTCGAAGGGTGAGCCGACGCGGAGCTCGTCCGCGATGTCCGCCACGCCCGCGCGCTCCTTCGCAAAGGCGAGTGACCCTGCCACCGCGAGCGTCGCGGAGGTGAGCACGACGGAGCGATGCCGGTCGACGACCGTGCGCCGGATCGCGTTGCCCACGTGCGCCGGGGCCACGTGCAGCGCGACGTCGCGGTCGTCAGCCTCGAGCCACACGATGTCGCCCGGCCGAGCGGTGTGGATGCCGCGGGCGATCGCCGACCGCGCGCCGATGATCTCTTTCGCCGCGCTGCCGAGCTCGAGCACGTCGTCATCGTCGCCGTCGAGGTCCGCCAGGCGCTGCGCCGCTGTCTGGGCGCTGGCGAGCGCGTCGTCAAGTCGCTCGGCCGTGAGCTCGATCGGGAGCCAGGCATCGTCGCTCGCGCGCACGCCCGCCGTCACTCGCACGCGCTCCTCCGGTGGCGCGAGGAGCGCGCGAAGAGCCGCGAAGAGCTCGGCGCCCCGCTCGTGAGCCATCGCGATCTCGGCCCGGAGCCTCTCCGCCGCCTCGATCCGGGGCAGCTCGCCTGAGCGCAGTCCCGCGAGCGCCGCGGGCGACCGAGCGAGCCGATCGAGATCCCGGCCGAGCCGCCACGACTCGAGCCGGTGACCGAAGGCGTCCGCGGCGACCTCTTCGACCTGATGCGCCTCGTCGATCACGATGTGCTCCGCCTCCGGCAGGAGCGTTCCTCCGGCACGCGCATCGTGGAGCAGGAGCGAGTGGTTCACGACGACGATGTCGGCGGCCGCGGCGGCGCTCCGCGCACGCTCCAGGTAGCAGACCGGATGCGTCGACGCGCAGCGCCGCGACGTGCAGCTCTCGTCGTCGGCGGAGATCCGGGCCCACAAGGCGCCCTCGTTTCCGAGGAGGTTCAGCTCCGCCCGATCGCCGGCCGTCGTGGTCTCGCGCCAGACCAGCGTCTTGCACACGAGCTGCGCCTCGTCCCGCGTCGCCACGTTCGCGCGAAGCTGCTGCCAGCGTCGAGGGCAGAGATAGTTCGACCGCCCCTTCAGCACCGCGACGGGCACCGCGGTCCCGAGCGCCGCCTGCAGGGCGGGCAGGTCGCGCCGTACGAGCTGGTCCTGCAGCGGCAGCGTGTGCGTGCTCACGACGGTGCGCTCGCCGCGGAGCGCGCGCGCGAGCGCGGGCACCGCGTAGGCAAGCGACTTTCCCACTCCGGTGCCGGCCTCCACGACGAGCACGCCGCCAGCCTCGAGTGTTCGCTCGACCGCGGCCGCCATGCCGCGCTGCTCGGGCCGGTCCTCGTATCCCGCGTACGCTCTCGCAAGCGGACCGTCCGGCGCAAAGGCCGTAGCCACGCGGAGCCGCTCGGACGCGACAGGGTCACGCCTGCGCGCGGGGAGGCGCGCCGGCAGAGTGGCCGCCCGCTCGTCCCAGGCTGCCCGAAGCGACACCGCGAGCGCGCCGGCGAAGAACTCCGCGTGCGCGGGACCGAGCGCCGCACTGGTCGCGCGCAGCTCCTCCAGCAGGTCGGGCCCGAACGCCACCGCGGCGCGGGAGAGCTCGGCCAGGAGTGCCGCACACGTGAGCGCGTCGTCGAGCGCGCGATGCGCAGCGCCCGCGTCGATCCGCAGGTCCGCCGCAAGCCGCTGCAATGCGTACGAGCTCGCCCGCGGCCACACGATCGACGCAAGCTCGACCGTGTCGAGGGACGCGCGTCCCGGCTGCAGCCCGGCGCGCTCGAGGAACGACAGGTCGAAGTCGACGTTGTGACCGACGAGGCAAGCGCCGGCGGCGAAAGCGTCGAGTGCCGCCACCGCATCCGCGGGCGCACGCGCCCCGGCAAGATCCGCATCGCGGATGCCCGTGAGACGCGTGATCGCCCGGTCGAGCTCGCGCCCAGGGTCGACGAAGGTGGCGAACCGGGCGCCCGGAGCCAGGCTGCCATCCGCGGCGCGCTCGAGCCGGACGGCGCCGATCTCGACGATGCGGTCGCGCGTCGGGTCGAAGCCGGTGGTTTCGAGGTCGATCGCGACCAGTTGAGAGAGAGCTACGGGGACGTCGTGCCCCGTTCGCCAGCCGGCCGGCGGCCGCAAGCGGCCGCTGGTCCGGCGTCGCTCACGGGTAGATGCCGCGGGTGAGCGTCGCCTCCGCGACCCGGTGCACGGCCACCATGTATGCCGCGGTACGCATGTCGATCTTGTGCTTCTTCGACATCTCCAACACGTCGCTGAACGACTTCACCATGACTTCCTTCAGTCGGGCGTTGATCGTGGCCTCGCGCCAGAAGAGATTCTGCAGGTCCTGGACCCACTCGAAGTAGGACACCGTCACACCGCCCGCGTTGCAGAGGATGTCCGGGATGAGGAAGATCCCCTTGTCGAACAGGATGCGGTCCGCTTCCGGACTCGTCGGGCCATTCGCCGCCTCCGCGACGACTCTCGCCCTGATCTTTGGCGCGTTGTGCTCGCCGATCTGATTCTCGATCGCCGCCGGGATGAGCACATCGCAGTCGAGCTCGAGGAGCTCGCTGTTGGTGATCCGGTCGGCGCCCATGAATCCGGAGACCGTTCCGTGCTCCTTCTTGAAGGCGTCGACCTTGGCCGGGTCCAGCCCTTTCGGGTCCACGATGCCGCCGCCGGTGTCCGAAACCCCGATGACGGAGGCTCCCAGCTCCTGCATGAGCTTCGCGGAGAAGAGCCCCGCGTTGCCGAAGCCCTGCACGACGACCCGCGCGCCGTCGAGGTCCAGGCCCAAGTGCTTCGAGGCTTCGATGATCGTGTAGACGGCGCCGCGTGCGGTCGCCTCATTGCGCCCCTCGCTGCCACCGATCGAGAGCGGCTTGCCGGTGACCACCGCGGGCGCCGTGTAGCCGTGGTGCATCGAGTACGTGTCCATGATCCAGGCCATCGTCTGCGAGTTGGTGTTGATGTCGGGCGCCGGGATGTCGCGTTCGGGGCCGATGAGCACCATGATCTCGGTCGCGTAGCGTCGCGTGAGCGTCTCGAGCTGCTGGTTCGACATCGTCTTCGGATCGCAGACGACTCCGCCCTTTGCGCCGCCGTACGGGATGCCGACGACCGCGCACTTCCAGGTCATCCACATCGCGAGTGCCTTGACCTCGCCGAGCGTGACCGACGGGTGGTAACGGATGCCGCCCTTGCCGGGTCCACGCGAGACGTTGTGCTGAACTCGATAGCCCGTGAACACCTTGACGGCACCGTCCGCCATGCGCACCGGGAAGTGGACGATGAGCTCACGCTGGCACTCGCGGAGGATGCCCCGCATGTTCGGGTCGAGGTGAAGCTTGTCTGCCGCGATGTCGAACTGCTCGAGCGCCACCTCCCAGGGGTCCCGCTCGGTGTGATCGATGACGGCTGCTGTCGTCACGTGCTCATTCCTCTCTTCATACGCGGATGCTCAGGCTTTCGGCGGGTTGAGCTTGTCGATGACCAGCCAGTCATCGTTCGTCTGGCCCGGCGCGTAGGTGCTGTTCCACGACTTGAGGATGACGCGGCGGAAGCCCTGGGCCTGCAGCGTGTCACGCCAGGAGCGGAGGCCGCGCGTGACGTAGCTCGTGAGGCGCACGTTCGGGCTCTGCTGCAGGAGTCCTTCCAGGTGACGCTTGCGCTCGAGCAGCGGGATCTCGATGAGCGGCTCCCCGTCGACCTCGAGCAGATCGAACGCGGCGAAGATCCGCCGGCCGCTCGGCTGCCGAGTGAACGCGTTCCCGTCGTTGTCGATCTCGAGCTCCTGTTCATCGCGCCAGTCGGAGACCACGACACCGTCGATGACGGCGGTGTCGCACCGGGCATCAGCGACGATCGCCTCGTACAGCTCGCGCGGGGCGTCTACCGGGCCCGCGTAGCCCACGAAGAGCGGTCCACCGTGCCCGATACGCGCGAGCGCGCGAGTTCCCGCCCATTCCGGCTCGAGGATGTGCCGCTCCGGCTCCGCCCGCTCACGGACGTAGCGCGGGCGCTGGGGAGCGATCTCGGCCTCGAGCACGGTTCTCACGACCTGGCCCGAGTATGCCTTTGATCCCCGGCGCCACGTCGCCCGCGGGATGCCGGCGCCGGCCGCTCGCTGCACGCTGCTGCCCCACTTGTCAGGTGTCGTCATCCACGGAGCAGCGTCTGCGCCCCCCGCTCGCTCGCGCCTCAGGCGAGCCGCCCACCCGTCCGAGCCGGGACCCGGTGGGCCGGGGCCCGTCGTATTTCGTCCGACTGCGGGCTTGACACCCAGAACACCCGTTCTATGATACGAACGCCTGTTCTAGCCGGAGGGAGCACCAACGCGAAAACGGCGGCTGGAATGGAGCCCTCGTTCGTGAGGTGAGCAATGACCACTGCGATCGCCGGCTGGTTGCCGCACCCCGCGACGCGGACCCGTGAATGCCTTCCCCCACCACGTGATGCGCGCGCGGCATCCGACCCGGTGTGGCGGATGCCGCCGCGCATCTACACGCCGTACGCGCACCGCCGCCTGCTGCGTCCGATGGCCGTGCCCGCGGGCGACGCGTCCCGTGCCAGCACCGATCCCCCTGGCCGGATGGGTTGGCGCTTCGGACGCGGACGACCCGGCTAGCCCCCGGATCGCGGCGGTCCGTCTTCGCCGCGTCCGCTCGCCCACGCGGCGAAGGGCGCGGCGAAGGCGGTGAGCTCGGTCGGGATGATGAACTTGGTCCCCGGCGACGCTCCCAGTGCCTTCAGCGCGTCGAGATACTGAAGCGCCATGGTGCGCTGATCGGCCGCCTGCGCGGTCTGGTTGATCTTTTCGAGGGCGAGCGCGAAGCCTTCGGCGCGCAGGATGGCGGCCTGGCGCGCGCCTTCCGCCTGGAGGATGTTCGACTGCTTGTCCCCCTCGGCGACGAGGATCGCCGACTGCTTCTGCCCCTCCGCCTCGAGGATGGCGGCGCGGCGGTTCCGCTCGGCGGACATCTGCCGGTTCATGGCGTCCTGGATGTCGCGGGGCGGCGTGATCTCGCGGATCTCGACGGTCGTGACCTTCACGCCCCAGCGCTGCGTGACCTCGTCGAGCTTCACGCGCAGGACCTCGTTGATCTGCTCGCGCTTGGCCAGCACGTCGTCGAGCGGGATGTCGCCGATCACCGCGCGGAGGGTGGTCGTGGCGATGCCCTGAACGGCCGCGCGGAAGTTCTGCACCTTGAGCACCGCGTCGGCCGCCTCGACCACCTTCTGAAAGATGAGGAAGTCGATGGAGATCGGGGCGTTGTCCTTGGTGATGCAGGTCTGCTCCGGGATCTCGACCACGAACTCGCGGAGGTCGACCGTCTGCTGGGTCTGGATGGGCGGCGGGAACAGGAACACGAGGCCCGGACCGGCGATCGTCTGGAACGAGCCGAACCGCAGCACGACGAGCCGCTGGTACTCCGGGACGATGTGCACGATCGAGCGAAGCACGAACACCGCGATGGCCCCGAGGATCGCGAGGGTGATGAGCTGATCCATCTATGACTCCCCTTCCGCTGGTGCGGCCTCGACGATAAGGCGTAGACCGTCGACCCGGAGGACGCGCACGCGGGTACCGGCCGTGATGGCCCCGGCGGCGCTCGCGGCCGTCCACTCCTCGCCCGCGGCGCGCACGATGCCACCCGGCGCGAGATCGGACCGGGCGACGCCGATCTCCCCGACGAGCTGGGAGACCCCCGTGACGAGCGGCACCCGCTTGCTCCGCGCCAGCATCCGAACGAGCAGGCCGAGGAACAGCGCGTTGCCGCCCACCGTGACCGCGATGACCCACGGCTCGACGGTGTAGCGGATGCCGGGGAACGTCGGCCGCACCCCCGGGAACACGATGATCGTGCCGATGAGCAGGGCAGCGATGCCGCCCGCCGTGAGGATCCCGTGGCTCGTGACCCAGATCTCCGCGACGAAGAGCAGCACGGCGAACAGCATGAGCGCGATACCCGCTGCGTTCGCATCCAGCGTCCCGAACGCGAACAGGGCGAGCACGATGCAGATGACGCCGACGACCCCTGGGAAAATGAGGCTCGGGTTCGAGAGCTCGAAGATGATGCCGTACGTGCCGAGCGTGAAGAGCAGGATCGCGATCTGCGGGTCGGTGATGAGGTGCAGGAACACCTCGAGCGGGTTCCGCGGATCCTCCTCGATCGATGCCCCGCGCGTGGCGAGCCGCACGGTCGCATGGGGCAGAGCGGCCTCGCGCCCGTCAGCCTTCGTGAGCAGATCCGCGACGTCACGTGCGATGAGATCGATCACACCGATGCGCACCGCTTCGTCATCGCGGATGCTCACGCTCTTCCGGACAGCGTCTTCGGCCCACTGCTCGTTCCGGCCGCGCGCCTTCGCGATCTTCGTGATCTCCGCCGCCGCGTCGTTCTCGGCCTTCAGGCGGAGGTCGCCCTCGATGTCGCCGCCGGACGCGGATACGGGGTGCGCGGCCCCGATGTTCGTCGCCGGGGACATGGCCGCGACATGTGCCGCCAGGGTGATGAACGTCCCTGCCGATGCGGCGCGGGCCCCTGACGGCGCGACGAGCACGGCGACGGGAACGCGCGCGTTCAGGAACGTCGTGGTGATCTGATACGTCGAGGCGATGAGGCCACCGGGCGTGTCCATCGTGAACACGACGAGCGCGGCGCCACGCTCCTCCCCGGCGCGCACCACGCGCTCCACGTACCGGGCGGTGATCGGGTTGATGACGCCTTCGATCCGCCCGAC
>JACDAF010000175.1 GCA_013695575.1 Chloroflexota bacterium
GAATGTGTCACCGGCGACTTCGACCACCTGCTGATCGCGACGACGCTGCCGCTGCTGCTGTCCCACGGTCTGCATCACCTGGAAGCGTGGAACGAAGCAGTCTGCGACGGGGCCTGGGGCCGGACGGCGGCCCGGCTGGGCGAGAAGATCCGCCAGGCGATCGACCTCGAGCACTGGTCGGCGTTCCACGGGTCCTTCGTTCGCCTGACCGACCTGCTCCACGAGGTGGCGTCGGGCGGTCGCGGCCCGGCGCCGGCGTCGGTGATCGTCTTGTCGGGCGACGTGCACCACGCTTACCTGGCCGAGGCCTCCTTCCCCGGGCGCGCGCCGATCGAGAGCGCCGTCGTGCAGGCGGTCTGCTCGCCGATTCGCAACCCGCTGGACCGGAACGAGCGCCGCGGACTGCGCGCGGCGCTCTCGCGCAGCGCCGCAGCGGTCGCCCGGCTGCTCGCGCGGAGCGCCGGCGTCCAGCCGGCCGCCGTGCGCTGGGAGTTCGCGGGCGAACCGACCTTCGACAACCAGATCGCCACCCTGCACCTGACCGGCCGCGGCGCCCACCTGACGATCGAGAAGACTCGTCCCGAGGACTGGGCAACCCCGCAACTGCACCAAACGCTCTCGCGGACCATCGCCTGACAGGAGGTCTCGGCAGCACATCGTCCTGCCGCCCGCGTCGAGTCACGCTGCCGCGGGTCCGCGTTTGGCTTGCTGGCGTGCGGGGCTGATCCGGATGACATCCCAGGCCAGGTGGCAGCGCTCCAAACCGGTGATGAGCCAGGCGCTGGGGTCGAGCTGGCGGCGGCCGAGGCCGTGTCTGGCGGAGGTGGGGAAGGCGTGGCGGTTGTTGTGCCAGGCCTCCCCGAAGGCAATCGGGGCAAGCCAGGCGAGGTTACGCGAGCGGTTGCCGGTGGCGAACGGTCGCCGGCCGTAGAAGTGGCACAGCGAGTTGATGCTCAACGTCGCGTGATGAAGGAGGAAGACTCGGACGGCTCCGCCCCACAACAGGCCGGTGAACCCTCCCTCGACGGTTCCGGTCAGGGCGAGGCCGAGAGGCAGGGCGAGCCCGACCGCCACCCAGAGCGGGAAGGTGCGGCTGCTGAAGCGCAGGTCACGGTCGGCGAGCAGATCCTTGGCGTAGCGGCGGGGGTTGGCCCTGTCCTTGCCGCGGAACATCCAGATGGTTTGCGGTCGGCTGGATCGTGGCGATCGCGGCCTGGGTCTGCACGTCGGCGCGCTCTCGCTCGCGGCTCTGTCGATCGTACAGGCCGTCCTCTCCGGCCGGCTCGTCTTCCTCGCCGTGCTCGCCGAGCGCTTCTTCGGCTTTAGGCTCGGACGGCGACAATGGGTCGGCCTCACGATCACCGCGACCGGCCTCGTGGTCATCGGATTGACGAGCGGCGGAGCCGACGACACGCAGCGAGCTTCGCTGGCGGCGCTGATCGCCATCGAGGGCGCGATCTTCGTCGTCGCCGCGCTCGTGAGGATCTCGACCCGCCGCCACCTCCCGAACCGCGGCGAGGGGCTGCTGCTCGGCGCCGCCGCCAGCGCGCTGTGGGGCGTCTCGGATATCGCGATCAAGTACCTCACCCAAGCCTCACCCGGGCCGGTGCTCGGGTTGGTGAGCCCGTGCACACTCACCGCGCTCATCGCCGGGGTGATCGCCTTCTACGCCTCCGCCCGCAGCCTCCAGATCGGCGACGGCGTCGAAGTCATCGCGCTCACCTCCGTGACCGCCAACCTCACCGCGATCATCGGCGGGATCCTTGTCTTCCACGACCCGATCGGCTCCGGCGCTGTCGGGATCACCGGCCGCTTCCTCGCGTTCTGCCTGGTGATCGCCGGTGCAGCGCTCATGCCCGCCCGATGCGCGCCACCCCCGATGCGACCTAGCACTTCGCACCGCGCGACCAGCCGGCAGTTGCGGGCACGACGGTCGCTTCGTCGCACGTCGCCACGCGCGACGAGCTCGAACAGCGCGTCCTGGCCTTCCAAACCCGAACTCCGAAAGACCGCCCAGCCCTTTCTTCGGGCAGCTCACCGACCGCTTCTGGCGCAAGAAGCTGTTCCTGCTGACGCTCGTCGTGTATCTCATCGCGACGGTTGCGACGGCGTTCTCGGGCAGCGCCCTGTTCTTCTACGTCTGCCGCTTTCACCGGCGCCGGCATCGGCGGCGAGTACACGGCGATCAACTCGGCGATCGACGAGCTGATTCGCGCGCGCGTGCGCGGGCGCGTGGACCATCATCATCAATGGGTCGTATTGGCTCGGCGCGCGCCTCTGGGGCCCGGGCCGCTTCTCGGCGGCACTGCGCAAGGGTTGAGTCCGGGCGCGCGCGTCGCATCTCGCGCAACCGCTTCGGCCCGGCAAGCTAGTACTGCTCCGTTAGCTCAGGGTGGACCGCGGAGCTGTGTGCTGTCTTGCGCTGGCGAGCGCGGCTCGTGGCGTGCGCATCGTGCCGCGGCGGCAGCCACGCGAACGCGCTCGGCCGCGCCGCCGCGGGTTACATCCGGCGGTATCGCGACTGGAGGATCGCGAACACGCCGAAGGCCACGAATCCGAGCGCCGCCGCCGTGAGCAGGAACCTGCCGAACGGCTGCGCCAGGATTGTCTGCATCGCGCCGTCCAGCCCTTGGTTCTGCCGGTCGAGGGTCAGCGTCGCATAGCTGAGCAGACCGCCCACCAGGCCCAGGGCCACCCCCTTGGCGATGTATCCGACTTGGCCCAGTCGCGCCACGCCCTTGCGCGCGCCGGCGGACATCGAGGAGGTGTCGATCTCCTCAGCGAAGGATTTCTTCACGCCCTTGACCACGAGGGCCGCGCCGACGCCGATGATGATCAGCCCGGCGACCACCACGATCACACTTCCGCCGGGCCACGCCAGCACACCTGAGGTGGCTTGCTTCTGAGACTGCGAGCTCGACTGGCCCGTGCCGAGCGCGACCGAAGCGGCGCTGACTCCCAGCGCGGCGTAGATCACGGCCAATAGCCCGCTGGTGACCTGCTTCCGCACCCGTTTGCGATAGCCCCAGATGGCCTCGCTGGCCTGCCAAAGCGCGAGCGCCACCAAGCCGACCGCCACCAGCCACAGCAGGATCTTGCCAAAAGGCTGAGCAGCGAGTGTCTTCAGCGCCCCCGAGGGGTCGGCGCTCTTGCTGTCCGACGCGCTCCACGCGATCTGCAGCGCCAACCAGCCGATGAGCAGGTGGACGACGCCGTAAGCGATAAGCCCGGCGCGGGCGACGATCTCCAGCGATGCGCTGTCGCCGACCTGTTCGGCCTTACCGCTGGCGTTGGTTGGCATCGCTGGGATCCTCCGCTTCGGCACCGGAATGTAGCCAGCGGAACTAAGCGACCGCGGGCCGCGCCGGCTTCCGACGCCGCGCGCAGAACTGTCCCCTCGGATGTCCCCAGACGAGCAGGCGGCAGGGCGGACGACCTGAAGGCAGGTTGAGCAGTGAGTGACCTTCGCGTTTCGGACGTCGGCCTCAGTCTCGCGGCAGATGGTCAGATCCAGTGCCGCGGTCGCGAGTGTCTCAAAGCGGCGCTGCCACGCCGCGCTTGCTGACCGACGTCGCAGCTCCTGCTGCTCTTCAATTCGGTACCGAGCGGGGCTCGACGCGGCGCTGTACAGACTGCTCCTTGTCGAAGGGGAGCAGCGAGTCGGCAGTGCGCTCACAAGGTGGCCAGGCTGCCCGCGTCGGCTGACGCCGAAGACCGCGGGTAAGCTGGCCTGATGGGCGAGACGATCGGCGAGGATGCCGCGGGCGTGGCAGGGCAGGACGAGGGTTCGCGCCTGGGCGACATGCTCCACGGCGCCGCTCGTGGGGCGGTGGGCGCGATGGCGATGACGGGAATGCGGGTACTCACGACCGAGCTTGGGCTTGTGGAACAGACTCCACCGCAAGCCGTCGGCCGCCAGCGCGCGCGCGGCATGCGGGCGCTGTTGCGGCGGGCGCCGCGCAAGCAGCGGCGAGGGCTGGTCGAGGCCGCGCACTGGGCCTTCGGCGCCGGCGGGGGCGCGGCCTTCGGAGCGCTGCCTGGCGCGATGCGTCGCCGAACTTGGGCGGGCCCGGCGTATGGGCTGGTGGTGTGGCTGGGCTTTGAACTGGGAATCGCGCCCCTGCTGGGCCTCAGCCAGGCCAAGCGCGTGCGCCTGGTCGACCGGTTGGCGCTCGCCGCCGACCACCTGCTCTACGGCTTGGTGCTGTCGGGGATGCGCCGCGGCACGCGAGACTAGGTCCGCGCCGCGCGGGGGAGGTAGCTGACGCCGCGCCACCGCGTCTGAGCCGTTGTTCGTCAGCGAGCTTTCAAGGCTGATTTGTCGCGCCAGCAGGGCCTAGCGAAACGACTAGCGGAACCGGGGAAAGGCCGGGAGTGTCATGTGCTCAAAGAGCGCGACCGGGTCATTCTCCGGTCGGTCTCGCCAGGAGGAGCTAGCCGGTACGCCGGTGTCCAGCATCACGGTGCGGTGATGGGGCTTCGCGTAGCACTTGGTCGCGCCCGCGAGACTGAGGAAGGCGCTCGAGGTGTAGGGCGAGCGTCTTGAGCTGCGCGATTCGCTCCCTGTCGTGCCTGGCCACGTCGTACATGTACTCTCAGTGTTCGTTCCCTGACCTCGTATGCCCAAACGCATGTTTGCGACGCGCGGGCGCGGCTGTCGGCAGCGCCCCGAACGAGCGCGCTGCTGCCGGCTGCTCCATTAGTGGTGCTCAGGCTCCATGCCTGGCAGCTCGAGCGACTCGCCGATGCGGACGGGCGCCGGGATGAGCGCGGCGCCGATGAGGATCAGGGCGAACGCGGCGATGCGGACGCCGATCACGAGCGCGTCGTCGCCGAGCCGGTCTCCGAAGACCGCGAGGCCGGCGAGGATGATGGAGACGTTCGCGGCGACCGAGGTGACGGCGATCACTGCGACGCCGTCGCCGATCTGGAGGCTGCGGGCGGAGGCGTAGAAGGAGAAGACGGCCGCCGTGAGGATGATCGCGCTCCAGGGGCTGAGGAGGCCGACCAGCCCGCGCTCGAGGTCGCCCGAGAGCGCCTTGATCGCGACGTCTGAGATCCCGAACGCGAGCCCGGCGGCTATGCCGAGCAGCACGCCGCGCTGCACCGCGATGCGCTCGATCAGGTGGGAGACGACCAGCAGCAGGCCGATGCCCACCGCGATGCCCTCGAAGATGATCATCCCCGCGAGGGAGTAGCTGGAGTGGGCTCCACCTCCGCTCTCGCCGGTGAGCGTCAGCAGGCTGAGCGAGCCCGCCACCGGGCCGATTCCGGTCCACTGGCGACGGCCCAGCTGGAAGCCGAAGAAGCGCTCGGCGAGCACCGCCAGGAAGACGAGCCCTCCGGCGAGCACGGCCTGGCCGATTGAGATCGGGGCGAGCGTGAGCGCGGCCACGTGCAGCGCGAACGCCACCGCCGCGACGCCCCAGCCGATGGTCCACCATCGGGAGTGGAAGAGATCGATCGCGCTGCGTATCGGATGGCGCATTTCGACGTCGGCGCCGCGATCGCGCCTCTGTGTTTGAAGAGAAGGCGAGGTTGGCTCCGAGCGCGGAGAGCAGCGCACAGATGAGGCCGACCCCGACCTCGAGCGAGACGCTGGTCATTGCGAGACCGTCGTGCGAGCGTTCATCCGGCGCAGGCGTCGTTACCGCCGTTGCGGGGCGGCCTTCCCCAAGCACGGTACGCCGTCGCCGGAGCTCTTGTCCCAACCGGAGAGGCGCGCCTGTGTGGAGACGCCCGCCAGGGCCAACCAACGAGGCCGGCGGCACACCCATCGTCCGCCTCTGCGCGCCGATGGACGGCCGTGTCGGCGATGCGCGACGATGCGACAGGCACGCGACCTGCGTCGGGACGAGGTGCCGCGAACGGCATGAGCCACAGCCCTGGTAGAGACGAACGAGAGCTCGGGCGGCTGCGCTCCGAGGTTGCTGCCCAACAGCGCGACATCCGCGCCGGGGATGAACGAGAGCACCGTCAGCAGACGCTGAATGCGCGCCTGCGCGAAGAAGCCGCAGTGCGAGACGCGGATCTCGCCGGGCTGCGTGAGCGCCTCCAGGCGGCCGAGCACGAACTGGAGGATCTGCGCGCGATCCGGGACGCGCTCACGCCGCCCGAGTTGCCTCAGCGCTCCGGCCTGGAACTCGCGGCGGCGTTCCTGCCCGCTGCCGCCGAGCAAGTCAGCGGCGACTTCTACTTGGTGGCCGAGGGGCCGCAGGACTCCACCGTGCTGGTCGTCGGCGATGTCGTCGGCCACGGCTTGCAGGCGGGGCGGCGGGCAGCGTTCGTCCGCACAACGTTCGCCGCGACCGCCCCCTTCTCCGATGATCCCTGCCGCCTGCTGAGCTGGGCGAACACCGCCCTGATCGAACGCGCCGGCACCAGCATCGACTACGTCACCGCCGCCTGCGTCACGTATCTCCCGAAACAGCAGCTGCTGCGCTGGGCCTACGCCGGCCACCCCCCAGCGCTCTGGCTGGATGACGGCCGGGAGCTCACCGCGCCCAGGCAGGGAACTCCACTCGGGCTTCAGGCGGACCTTGGCTGCGCCGACGGTTCGCGGCGCGCCACGCCCGGCGCGGGAATCCTGCTCTACACCGACGGGCTGACCGAAGCACGGCACGACGGCAAACCGTTCGGACTGGACGGCGTCAGCGCCGCGCTCGATAGCCTCCAGGAGCCCTCACCGACCGAAGCGGTCGCCATCCTGCGCACACGCGTCGCCGACTTCGCCTACGGCGC
>JACDAF010000188.1 GCA_013695575.1 Chloroflexota bacterium
AGGTAGGGGACAGCTCCGTCGAAGAAGACACCTCCTTCGAGGCCGAAGCCGAGATCCGCCCCGGATCCGGCGAGCGCGGCGCGAGCTCGCGCTTCGGCGCCCCGGCGCGTCTCCTCATCGCCGAAGGGCTGATCGGGAACAGTGCTGCGGACCGAGACAGCGGTGACCGCGCAGCCGGGCGCCAGGCGGGCAAGCGTCGCGCGCACCGCGGCCACCTTCGCGGGATTGGTCGATCCGACGACAGCGCTGCTCACCGCGAGCGGCATGGGGTCCGGACCGATACACGGCTCAGGCGCACGACACGGGCGATGCTGACGGTCCGGAGGTTGACGTGCCCGGGAGTACAATTCCGACCGTAGTGCTCGGAAATCAGAACGCCCCGGCGGCTTTCCACGTCTCGACGCGAGGTGAGTATGGGATGCGTCTCATGGTCGATCTCGCACGTCACTGGGGCGATGGCAGCATCTCGCTGCACGCGATCGCGACGAGCGAGGATCTTCCCGAGGCCTATCTCGAGCAGCTCGTCGCGGCGCTGCGCAAGGCCGGACTCGTGACCGGGAAGCGCGGGGCCGGTGGCGGCTACACGCTCGCACGTGATCCGGTATCCATCACCGCCGGCGACATCGTGCGGGCGCTCGAGGGCCCGATCGAGCCGCAGGTCTGCACCGCGGAAGGCGACCCCGTCGTGAACTGCGTACGCGAGCAGGACTGCGGCACTCGCGAGGTCTGGCTCCGGCTGCAGTCGTCGATCGCCACCGCCCTCGACGGCATGACCCTCGCTGACCTCGCCCGCACGAAGCACCACGCACCCGCATAGGAAAGGGACCACATGAAGGGACTCCAGGTCACGGACCTCCACGTGAGCGTCGACTCGAAGCCGATCCTTCGCGGGATCGACCTCACGGTGGCGAAGGGTGAGGTCCACGCGATGATGGGCCCCAACGGCTCGGGGAAGAGCACGCTCTCCCTCACGATCATGGGTCACCCCCGGTACCGCGTCGAGTCCGGCAGCGTGGTCCTGGATGGTGAGGACCTCCTGGCGCTCCCCGTGGACGAGCGCGCGAAGCGCGGCCTCTTCCTCGCGTTCCAATACCCTTCTGCGATCCCGGGCGTTTCCGTCGCCAACTTCCTTCGCACGGCGATCAACGCGCGCCGCGCGCGCGCCGACACCAAGAACGACATGCCCATCCCGCAGTTCCGCAAGCTGCTCAAAGAGCGGATGGAGCTGCTCGAAGTGGAGGACTCGTTCCTCAGCCGCTCGGTCAACGATGGGTTCTCGGGCGGCGAGAAGAAGCGTCTCGAGATGCTCCAAATGCACATGTTCCAACCGACGATGGCCGTCCTGGACGAGACCGACTCGGGTCTCGACATCGACGCGCTGAAGGTCGTGGCGCACGGCATCGAGATGCTCCGTGGCCCGGAGGTGGGGATCCTGCTCATCACCCACTACGAGCGCATCCTGAAGTTCGTCCAGCCCGACCGCGTCCATGTCCTCGTCGACGGACGCATCGTGCGGACCGGCGGGCGCGAGCTCGCGGCGGAGCTGGAGGCGAAGGGCTACGACTTCATCCGCGACGAGCTCTACGCGGGCAAGGCGTGAGCGCCGTCAAGGGCGACGTCGGAGGGGTCGTTGGGCGGGGTCCCCGCGAGCTGGCTGCGGACCCCTCGCTGGACGTCGGGAGGATCCGCGCGGATTTCCCGGTCCTGCGCCGCACGGTCGCCGGTGGGAAGCGCCTCGTGTATCTGGACAACGCCGCGACGAGCCAGAAGCCGCATCAGGTGCTCGACGCGATGGATACCGTGTACCGGGAGCACAACGCGAACATCCACCGCGGCGTGTACGAGATGTCCGAAGTGACCACCGCGCTGTTCGAGGGAGCACGCGGCAGGGTCGCCGCGTTCATCAACGCGCCGCATTCCCGCGAGGTGATCTTCTGCCGAAACGCGACCGAGGGCATCAACCTTGTCGCGTACGCCTGGGGCCGCGACAACGTCAAGCGGGGGGATCGCCTCATCGTGAGCATCCTCGAGCATCACTCGAATTTCGTGCCCTGGCAGCAGCTCGCGGCCGAGGCCGGCGCCGAGCTCGTCGTCATCGACATCGACGAAGGCGGGCGCCTGCGGCGGGACCAGTTCGAGGCCGAGGTCGCGAAGGGCGCCCGCCTCGTCGCGATCACGCACACCAGCAACGGCCTCGGCACCGTGAATCCGGTGAAGGAGCTCACCGCGATCGCGAAGGCCGCGGGCGCGACCGTCCTCATCGACGCGGCGCAGGCGGTCCCGCACACCGTCGTCGATGTCCAGGACATCGGCTGCGACTTTCTCGTGTTCAGCGGTCACAAGATGCTCGCCCCGCCCGGATCCGGCGCTCTCTGGGGACGCACGGAGATCCTCGAGCGGATGCGCCCGTTCCTGTATGGCGGTGACATGATCAGCCGCGTCGCGGTGGACACCACGACCTGGAACGAGCTGCCGTGGAAGTTCGAGGCGGGAACGTCCGCGTACGTCGACGCGATCGGGCTCGGCGCCGCGGTCGATTACCTCACGGCGGTCGGCATGGAGCGCGTCCACGCCCACGAGCTCGAGCTCGTCGCGTACGTGCTTCCGCGCCTCCTCGAGATCCCCGGCATCGTCGTGTACGGGCCGCACACCCTGGAGGCCCGCGTGGGCGTCATCTCATTCGGGCTCGAGGGCATCCACCCGCACGACGTTGCGACGATCTTCGATCGCGAGGGGGTGTGCGTGCGCGCCGGCCACCACTGCAACCAGCCGCTCATGACGCGGCTTGGCTGCGTCGCGACGACCCGTGCGAGCTTCTACCTGTACAACACGATCGAAGAGTGCGACGTCCTCCTCGGCGCCGTCGCCAAGGCCCAACGGATCTTCGCCTGAGTGGACGACCTGTACCGAGATTACATCCTCGATCACTACAAGAACCCCCGGAACGCGGGCGAGCTACCCGGCGCGACGCACCGCTACCACGACACGAACCCGCTGTGCGGGGACGAGATCACGATGATGCTGAAGGTGAATGACGCAAGCGTCGTCGAGGATGTGCGCTTCATCGGTCGCGGCTGTGCGATCTCGCAGGCGTCGACGTCGATCCTCACCGAGGAAGTGAAGGGCAGGACGCTCGACGAGCTGCGTGTGCTCGACCGCGATCATGTGCTCGGCAACCTCGGCATCCCCATCAGCCCGGCCCGGATCAAGTGCGCGCTACTGGGGCTGAAGGCGTTGAAAGGGAGCGCCTGGGGGCTCACCGCCTGGCCGGGCGAAGAGGAGCCCGGATCCAGATAGCCCGGATCCAGATAGACGGAGCCTTTCCCGGCCATTTCGGGCTAGTAATTCCGACCAATTGGGTAGAAAATAGGCATCATGACAACAGCTCCACAGGTCGACCAGCTTCCCGATAACTACAAGTTCGGCTGGACGGACGCCGACGCGGTCTACCGGAACGTCAAGAAAAAGGGTCTCTCGGAGGACGTCGTCCGCGAGATCAGCCAGACCTACAAGCAGGAGCCCGAGTGGATGCTCCAGCGCCGACTGAAGGCGCTGCGCCACTACAGAGCGCGCACGATGCCGACCTGGGGCGCGGACCTCTCGGGCATCGACTTCGAGGACATCTATTACTACCTGCGGGCGTCGGACAAGTCGTCCAAGGACTGGAACGACGTGCCCGACTACGTGAAGCGCACCTTCGACAAGCTCGGCATCCCCGAGGCGGAGCAGAAGTACCTCGCCGGGGTGGGTGCGCAGTACGACAGCGAGTCCGTGTACCACAACATCCGCAAGGACCTCGAGGCGCTCGGCGTCATCTTCATGGACACCGATACCGCACTGAAGGAGCACCCGGACATCGTCCGTGAGCACTTCGGCACGGTCATCCCCGCGAACGACAACAAGCTCGCCGCCCTGAACACCGCGGTGTGGTCCGGAGGCTCGTTCGTCTGGGTCCCGCCGGGAGTGAAGGTGGACATCCCGCTCCAGGCGTACTTCCGCATCAACAGTGAGAACGCCGGCCAGTTCGAGCGGACGCTCATCATCGCGGAAGAGGGCTCGCAGGTGCATTACGTCGAAGGCTGCACGGCGCCCGTGTTCACGACGAACACGCTGCACAGCGCGGTCGTCGAGATCATCGTGAAGAAGGGCGCCCGTGTCCGCTACACGACGATCCAGAACTGGAGCACCAACGTCTATAACCTGGTGACGAAGCGCGCGGTGGTCCAGGAGGACGGCGTCATGGAGTGGATCGACGCCAACCTCGGCAGCAAGGTGACGATGAAGTACCCGTCCGTCTACCTCGTCGGCCGCCGCGCGCACGGCGAGGTCCTTTCCGTCGCCTTCGCGGCCGACGGGCAGCACCAGGACGCCGGCGCCAAGATGGTCCATGCGGCGCCGAACACGACCTCGATCATCACGAGCAAGTCGATCAGCAAGGGCACCGGCCGGACCTCGTACCGCGGGCTGGTGAAGATCTACCCCGGCGCCAAGAAGAGCAAGAGCACCGTCCGCTGCGACGCCCTCATCCTCGACACGACCGCCCGCAGTGACACGTATCCGTACATGGAGATCGACGAAGAGGACGTGACGATCGGTCACGAGGCCTCGGTCTCGAAGGTGGGCGAGGAGCAGCTCTTCTATCTCATGAGCCGGGGACTGTCCGAGAACGACGCGACGGCCATGGTCGTCAACGGCTTCATCGAGCCGATCGTGAAGACTCTCCCGATGGATTACGCCATCGAGATGAACCGGCTCATCCAGCTCCAGATGGCGGGTGCGATCGGCTAGGTTGGCGATCGCGACCGGCGGCTCCCGAAGCATGCTTCTCCCGCTCGACCGAGACGACGTCGAGCGGCTCGTGCGCTCACGTGGCGAGCCCGACTGGCTCCGCGAGTCACGGCTTCGTGCGCTCGAGCGCTACACGCCGGAGACGTGGCCGACTGGGCTCGAGGAGGAGTGGCGGCGCTTCCCGCTGACCGATCTGCCGCGCACCCTCTTCATTCGGGAGCCGGCCGGCTCCGACCCGCCGAGCGAGTACAGCTCCGTGCCGGTCGCGGCCGCCCACCGGGGTGTGGTCTTCGACCGCTGGATCGACGCTGTAGGCGATCACCCTGACCTCGTGCGCCGCTGGCTCGACGACGGCGACGGGATCGCCAGTCACGCCGCGTTCCGTGCGCTCAACGGCGCGGCGTTCGGGCACGGGAGCACGTTCCTGTACGTGCCGGCGGGGGTCGAGGTCGAGCTGCCTCTGCACGTGCACAAGCGCTGGAATCGGAGCGAGAGCGCGATCGTCTTTCGCACGGTCGTGGTCGCGGAGCGTGGCTCCAGCGTCACGTTCGTCGAAGAGCTCTCATCGGAAGGGGGCTCGAGCGGCAGGCTCGCACTCCCGGGCCTCGAGGTCCACCTCGGTGAGGGGGCTCGGGTCCGGTATGTCCGCATCCAGAGGTTCGCCGACGACGTGTGGGACCTGGGATCCCAGCGATACCGCAGCGGGCGCGACTCGAGCCTCGCCAGCTTCAACGTCCTCGTCGGCAGCGGCCGCACCAAGATGGGGCTGGCCTCGGACATCGAGGGCAACGGCGCCGAGGTGAAGCTGTACGGGCTCGTCGCGGCCGCCGGACACCAGCGGATCGACGTGAACTCGCTGCAGAAGGTCGACGGCAAGGGGTCGTCGAGTGATCTGCTGTACCTCTCGGCGCTCTACGACTTCGCGAAGGCCGTGTACTACGGCGTCATCCGCGTGGAGCCCACCAGCAGCGGCACCGGCTCGTACCAGGAGTGTCGCAACATGCTGCTGTCAGACAAGGCTGGAGCTGACCCGATCCCGGTCCTCGAGATCCTCACCAACGACGTCGCGCGCTGCGGCCATGCCGCCACCGCGGGTGCGCTGGAGGAGAGCGAGCTCTTCTACGTCATGTCGCGGGGCTTCGACCGCGCCAGCGCGGAGCGGCTCCTCGTCCGCGGTTTCTTCCAGCGTGTCATCAACAACATCCCGGACGTGCAGATGCGCGCGCGCGTGGTCGACGCGCTCGCGCCGCGGATCGGCCGCATCGCCGACATCGACGCGGAGATCGCGGCATGAGCGATCGCTTCCGGCCCGTCGCGCGCGCATCGGACATCCCCCCCGGTGAGGTGGCCGTCGTCGAGGTCGACGGACGCAGCATCGCCCTTGGCCACACCGTTGATGGCCGGTGGGGCGCCATCGACAACGTCTGCACCCACGACGGCGGTACCCTCGGCGAGGGCGAGCTGGAGGATGTCTGCGTCGAGTGCCCGCGCCACGGCGCGCGCTTCGATCTGTTCACCGGCGAGGTCAAGGCCATGCCCGCCGTGTTTCCCGTGAATGCCTATGCCGTGCGCGAAGTCGAGGGCGAGATCCTGGTCGACCTTGGCGTTGGCACCCGGCCCCTGGAGATCGGCTAGGTCCGACCCCTGGCACCGGCCGTGCACATCCGTGGATCAGGCACGACACAGCCTGGAGGGCACGATGGAAGAGCGGACCACGGTCGAGAAGCGAACGACGGTCGTCTCTGACCCGGCGGACACTGTGGAGAGCCCCGGCAGCACCAATGTGAACATCGACACGGATACCGGCGCGACCACCGTCCAGACGAACGAGCCCGTGCGGCCACAGACGACCATCCGCGACACGACGGTCGAGAAGCGCACCACCCCTTAGTGGCGAGGGCGGCCCGCCCGACGGGCGGGGCCGCCCGCGGCGAAAGCCGCGTATTCTCACCGCGGACGCCAACTGGTCAGGGGAGGATGCTTCGTGATCAGCTCCGCGGCGCGTGACCGGGTCAAGCTCGCGGTCGATCAGCTCGAAGAGGCGTTTCACCGGCACGACGAGCGGGCCAACGAGGACACGCTCGACTCGTACCAGGCCGCCATCAACCGCGGCCGGGCGATAGCGTTCCAGGAGGCCGCGCACCTTGTGAAGTCGGCGCTCCACGACATCGACGTCAAGAGCCTCTAAGCCGTTGATCACGGCCGTCGTGCTCATCAACGCGCAGAAGGACGCGATCGGCGACCTCGGCGAGGAGCTCGCGGCGGTCGCCGGCGTGTCCGAGGTCTATTCGGTGACCGGTGAGATCGACTTCATCGCGCTGGTGCGGACGCGGCAGCACGAGGACCTCGCGGACATCGTGACGAAGGGCATCGCACGGCTCCCGGGTGTCTCGCGCACTCACACCCACGTGGCGTTCAAGGCCTACTCGCGGCACGACCTCGAGTCGATCTTCGCGATCGGGGAAGGGCGGGACTAGAGGGCACCCGGCCCGCGCTCGTCCGGTACGACCTGCGTCGCGAGTGGGACCGAAGTACTACGGCGTCTGCCGGTGCGGACGGCAGACTGGTCTGATGGTGAAGAGCGGCGAAGCCGCAGCCGGCCGCGCCGCTGACGGAACGGGCAGGAACCCGCAGCGGGCCCGTGAGCTCCTGATCGCCGCCGCCGATGTGAAGCGTGATGAGCGGGCCCGACTCGAGCGCGCCATCAACTGGGCGCGCTGGAGCGCGGCGGCGATCGTGTTCGCGGTCGGCCCGGCGTACCCGAACACCGGTGTGCCTCACGTCGTGGGTCTGGGTCTCTTCCTCCTCCTCTACGGAACGGTCGTGCGCGCCCTGCAGCAGCGGCTGCGCGGCCGGGCCGCGGTCGCACTACCCGCCGGCACGTTCGCGGTGGACATCCTGGTGGCGGCGGTCGCGATGCTGGTGTTCTCACCGGATTGGCAGTGGACCACCTTCGTGTACGGCGCCCTCATCGTGATCGTCGGCGCGTTCCGTCTCGGCCCGCGTGGCGCCTTCGCGGGAGCTGCCCTGCTGGGCGTGGCCTACATCGCGATCGCGCTGTACCGGGAGCCCGCGTATGGTCACATCTTCGAGCTGTCGCGTGTCACAACGAACGTGGCGTTCCTGTTCCTGACCGCGATGCTCATGAGCGCGATCTTGCGCGAGCTGCATGCGCTTCGCGCGCGACAGAGCGACTTCTACGAGCCCTTGCTCCGGGCGCAAAGCGACCTCGGCGAGATCATCATCGTGAATGAGGGTGCACGCCCCGTCTACTGGAACGACGCCCTCAGCAGCGTGAGCGGCCGCGCGCGCGGCGAGCTCGAATCGCTCGGATCGATCTACGAGCTCCTGGTCCCCGAAGAGCGGGAGCCGGTCCGCACGAGGCTCCGGGCGCGGCTTCGCGACGGCCGGGGGGACACCTTCGAAACGGTCCTGCTGCGCCCCGATGGGTCTTCGGTGCCGGTGGAAGTTGCGGTCGAGCCGTTCCAGCGCGGCGAGCGGGACTGGGTCGTTGTCGTCGCGCGCGACATCACCTCGCGACGCGAGGCCGAGCGCGCGCTGCAGCACCAGGCGCTCCACGACCCGCTCACCGGCCTCGCGAACCGCACGCTGCTCTCGGACCGCCTCGAGGTCGCGATCGAAGTCGCGAGGCGTGACTCCAGCGACGTCGCCCTTCTCGTGATGGACCTTAACGACTTCAAGGCGGTCAACGACAGCTTCGGCCACCACGCGGGCGACGCGCTGCTGGCGCAGCTCGGCGCGAGGCTTCGCGGGCTACAGCGCGCCACCGACACGCTCGCGCGCCTTGGGGGCGACGAGTTCGCGGTCGTCCTCCCCAAGGCCGACGCACGGGCAGCGGAGCTCGTCGCGCGCGATCTCCTGTGCGCCCTGGAGACACCGTTCCTGGCCGAGGGCCGCGAGCTCGAGATCAACGCGAGCATCGGGATCAGCGTGTTCCCGGAGCTCGCCAACGACGCGGACGTGCTGCTGCGTCAGGCGGACGTGGCGATGTACGTCGCGAAGCGGCAGCGCTCCGGCTGGGCCGTGTACGAGATGGCGAGCGACAGCCTGGCCGTGAATCAGCCCGCCCTGACGGCCGAGCTCCGGGCGGGGCTCGAGCGTGGCGAGTTCGTGCCCTACTACCAGCCGCTCGTCCGGATCGGTGGCACCGCCGTCGCGATGGAGGCGCTCGTCCGCTGGCAGCATCGCGAGCGCGGACTGCTGCTGCCGGGCGACTTCATGGATCTCGCGGAGCAGACCGGACTGGTCCGGCCGATGTTCCGCA
>JACDAF010000212.1 GCA_013695575.1 Chloroflexota bacterium
GGGTGTTCGGCGGCATCGGCGTGCTTGCCTACATCGTGCTGCTCATCATCATGCCGCTGCCCGGACAGCGCTCGGTCCCCGATGCCACGCCCACGGAGAGCACCCAGCCGACAGCGAGCGCCGAGTCCACCGCGCGCATCGAGGCGACCGGGCCAGAGCCACGCGTGGAGGTGGCTCCGCCGGTCGACACCGAGCGGCGCCGTCAGACCGCGGGCTACGCCCTCATCGCGATCGAGCTGATCTTCCTGCTGAACAACCAGGGCGTGTTCCGGTTCCTCGAGTGGCGCTACGTGTGGCCGCTGGCGCTGGTCGCGATCGGGGTGTTGCTCCTGGCGCAGCGCGTCCGTCGATGATCGTTGCGCGCGGCCTCATCTGGCCGCTCCTGCTGATCGTCACGGGGATCGCGTTCCTCCTCGCGAGCTTCGGCTACCTGCCTCCGGTCAACTTCGGTCGTGTCATCACGCTGCTCTGGCCGCTGCTGCTCGTCATCGCCGGACTCGAGCTCGCGCTCGCCCGCCGACGGCCGCTCGCCGCGCTCGCCCTGCAGATCCTGGTGATCGCCGTCGGGCTGGCCCTGCTCTCGACCCGTACCGACGTCGTGCGCGTGGGCGGCGGGGATGGTCCCGTCGCGCAGTCGGTCACCGTCGAGCGCGGGGGGGCGCGGAGCGCGATGCTGCGCTTCGCAGTGGGCGCCGGCCGTTTCGAGCTCGCGGGCGGCGCCACCGCGCTCCTCGAGGCACGCTCGGGGAACGCGGACCTGGAGGAGCGCGTGACCCGTACCGGAGACCGTGTCGAGGTGCGGCTCGAGCAGGAGTTCTCCGGCTTCTCGGGCGACGACCGGTCCGTGACGGCCCGCGTGGCTAGCGACATCCCGATGGAGATCCGGATCGAGTCCGGCGCCGGAGACTTCAGGATCGACCTCGGCGACGTCAAGGCAACTGACGTGCGCATCGAGACCGGCGCCTCCTCGCTGACCCTCGTCCTGCCGCGACCGTCCGGACATGTCCCGGTGCGCATCGACGCGGGCGCGTCCTCGATCGTCGTGGAGGTGCCCGCCGGCGTCGAGGCGAAGGTGACGACGTCCGGCGGGCTCATCAGCACGAGCGGCCGAACCGAGACCACGGGGTACGCCGCAGCGAAGGATCGCGTGACGGTCACGGTCCAGGCCGGCGCGAGCTCCGTCACGGTCCGCTAGCGTCAGGGCCATGAAGGCTCTCCGCCTGCTGGCGGCGCTGGCGCTCGCGCTCTGGCTCGGTGCGGCGACCGCGGCGGCGGACGAAGGGTGGGAGATCCTCCGGTTCCATGCGGATATCGCGATAGAACGAGACGGCACGCTGCTCGTCACGGAGACCATCGAGGTCGACTTCCACGATCTCGACAAGCACGGCATCTTCCGGCAGATCCCGGTGCGCTACCGGTGGAGCGACACGCACGATCGCGTGTACGACCTGACGGTCGTCAGCGTGCGCGACCCCTCCGGCCGGGCGTGGCCGTACAAGGTCGAGACTGTCGACGCGGACCGGCGCATCCGCATCGGCGATCCGGACAAGACCGTGAGCGGCGCGCAGACGTACGCCATCACGTACCGGGTCGCCGGCGCGCTCAACGCCTTCGCCGAGCACGACGAGCTGTACTGGAACGTGAACGGCGGCGATTGGGGCGTCGCGTCGAGGCGCGTCACCGCCGCCGTGCGCGCGCCGAGCCCGCTTTTGCGCGTCGCATGCTTCGAGGGATCCGAGGGATCGACGCGGTCGTGCGGGGCCGCGCTGGCGCGTGACGGCGCGATGGGCTTCGAGGCCAGCCGCGCCCTGCAGCCGGGGGAGCAGCTCACGATCGTGGCGGCGCTGCCCAAAGGCGTGGCCGCGGAGCCGCGCGTGATCCTCGACCAGCGGCCGCGCTCGGTCGACCGGTACTTCGAGGTCACCTCGCTGAGCCTTGGTCTGACCGGGCTGGTCCTCGCGGGCGGGCTCACGCTCGTGGGGCGGAACTGGTGGCGGCACGGGCGCGACCGGCGGT
>JACDAF010000189.1 GCA_013695575.1 Chloroflexota bacterium
AGCGTCGAGGTCGACGAGCTGGGCGGCGGCCTCTCGAACGTAATTCTCCGCTGGCGCTGCGCCGACCGACGCGGCGTCGTGAAACAGTCACGACCACGACTGCGTGTCGAGGAGGAGTGGTTCTCAGACGTGCGTCGGATATTGAACGAGCGGGACGCGATCGCACTCCTCGCCACGCAGCTGCCTCCAGGCTCCGTGCCGAACCTGACCTTCTCCGATGACGACGCGCTCGTATTCGGCATGGATACTGCGCCGGAGGGCGCAATTCTCTGGAAGCCGCTCCTGCTGGATGGTCGTCTGGATCTCGAGCGTGCCCGGCAAGCCGGGCACTTGTTGCGGTGCATCCACGACTGCACGAGGGACGACCCAGCCGTCGAGGCCCGATTCGTCGCCCGGCCGCTGCTCGATCAGAACCGGCTAGACCCGTGGTACCGGGCGGCCGCGCAAGTGCACCCTGACGTCGCGGAGGCGATCGAATACGCGATCGAGCGGCTCCTGACGGTCACGCGCGTGCTCGTCCACGGCGACTTCGTGCCCAAGAACGTCTTCCTCCTCGACGGTGGGCTTCTTCTGCTCGACTACGAGGTCGTCCACTACGGCAACCCCGGCTACGACGTGGCGACGTTCGTCAACCACATGCTGCTCAAGGGATTCCGAGCTGTCGAGCATCGCGAGGGATTCCGGGCGCTCGCAGTTGCCTTCTGGGAGGCGTACTGCGACGGGCTCGAGGCGGGAGAAAGGGAGCTCGTCGAGCAGGAGGCGCTCCTTCAGCTCGGAGCGCTGATGCTCGCCCGCGTCGACGGCAAGTCAAAGGTCGAGTATCTCGTCGGGACTCCCGGCGCTGACGATGCTCGCGAGCTCGGTCGCTGGCTTCTACGTACCAGGCCTGCATCCATCTCGGCTGTCTTCCGCCGCTGCCGCGACCGATGAAGAACGGATGTCCCTGGTGAGCGGTCGTGTCGAAGGAAAGCGGGCGATCGTGACCGGAGCTGGATCGGGAATCGGGCGAGCTACCGCGGAGCGTCTTGCCCGCGAAGGAGCCCGGGTCGCGCTCCTCGACATCGATCTCGAGGCCGCCGAGGGCGCTGCTGAGGGGCTTCGCGCGCAGGGTCTCGAGGTTTGTGCCATTCGCATGGACGTGACATCGGAGCCGTCGGTCGAAGCGAGTGTAAGCGAGGCCGTCGCGTCATTCGGCGGGCTCGACATCGTCATCGCGAACGCCGCCGTCCAGCTCTTCGGGGAGGACGACCGAGCGGATCGGCTCGCGCTCGATGTGTGGAGGCGCACGCTCGACGTGAACCTCACGGGTTGCTTCCTCACCTGCAAATATGGGGTGCGGGCTCTGCTCGCGTCCGGAGGCGGGAGCGTAGTGATAACCGCTTCTCCGACAGGTCTTTTCGGCCGTGCGCGCGGATTCGACGCGTATTCCGCGAGCAAGGCGGGTACGTACGGTCTCACGCGGGTGATGGCGAACGACTACGCTCGGGACGGGATCCGGGTCAACTGCGTCATCCCGGGGTTCACCGACACCTCGCTCGTCGCGTCGATCATGCAGGACGACTCTACGCGCGAGGCGGTGTTGGAGACAGTGCCGCTGGGTCGTCCGGGATCCGCCGACGAGGTCGCCAGCGCGATCCTCTTTCTCGCAAGCGACGAGGCGGCCTACTGCACCGGATCCGCGCTCACGTGCGACGGCGGCATCACCGCGGTCTGAACCGGAAACGTCGTGAGTCGGCGTTTACGCAGCTTGCCCCACGCACAGAGCTTGCCCCGTACTTGACCCAGCACGAACGACCTGGCCGTGATCTGCAACGCAGCAGAGTCCGCGTCGAAGAGCGCAACCCTCGCACCCTCGCCGCGAACAAGGACGCCGTCACGACCCGGATCCCGAAGGGGCGCCGGTCACGACACACCGACTGCGTCAGCGAGCACCAGAGGAACCGTGCCTGTTGGCAAACGGACCTGCGGCCTCGCCGTCATTTCCAGGTGTCGGCCAGAACGCGGAGTTTCTCGTCTCCGAGGTAGCCGTACATCTGCACCCAAATTCCGTCAACGTCCGTTCGCGCAAGTGTTCGGAGCGTCTCTTCCCAGTCGTGCAGCGGGCCGTACGCGTGCGCGATCGGGTGGCAGGCCGACCGCCCGCTCACCTGATCGAGAAGCTCCGCGATCCGTCGTCGGTAGGCGGCGCTGTCCACAGGGTGCTTCTCGTCGGGTCGAGGGATCTGGAAGTCCTCGAGAACCGTTCTCGACGGAGTCTCGATGAGGTCCATGCAAGCCAACAGCGTTCGAATGAGTTCATCCTCGGGAAGAGCCGGATTCCACTCTCGGAGAGGTTGCCCGTACCACCGGGGGATCGCGGCGTAATCGAAGCTGAAGAGCTTCGGCGCCACTGCATCACAGATCTGAGCCAGCCGGCGGACGTCGAAGCCACTGACTCGATTCCATGGAGGAGCCCACCCACGCGCGGTCAGCCCGACGGAGGGCCGAGCGCTGGAGCGCACCACGCGAGCCATCGACTGAAAGAACGCCTCGACGGAGAGCGCTTTGAACCTGACGAAGTCGACTAGCCCGGGGTAGAGCGCCAGCAGTTCGAGTAGGCCTGAAGCGCTACCCACCGCACGACGCACTCGTGCAAGATCGTGCGAACTAAGCGTGTGGAGTCTGTCCCAAACCGCGTGGACATCCCCCTTGACTCTAGGCCAGTCGATACCCGCCACCCGGGCGGTCTCAGCACAGTGGGCACAGAAACAGGTCGTGAGCTCGTCGAGCCGGTAGGCGGGGAACTCAGCCCAGTCGATCACCAGACCGTCGAGCATGTCGAACGCGCGCAGGGTGTCCGCGGCAAGTGCCGCGGCATACGCGTTGACGTCGGGATTGTTGATGCACCCCAGGCGGGCCACCTGAGGCGCACGCGGGTGAGACTCGTCGACCGCGACAGGGAGGTCTTCCGTCCGGAGTCCGGGCGGCATCAGGGGGTTCAGCTGCAGGTGCACCGTCATGCCTCGTGCGCGCGCTGAGGTAGCCGCATCGTGGACAATCGACTGCGGAGCGGCCTCAGAACTGGACACGCCGGACGGCGGCATGTACGGACCCGCGCGGTAGAGAGCAGCCTCGGGCGTGTAGGCCAGACTCGAGACGAGGTACAGCTGATCTCGACCGGCGATCCGGCGCTCGAGGACTCTCTGGTGTCCGTCGACGTGAAGATCGGGGAACCGGACGCCCTCCCCCTCGGCCTGCACGACAGATGTCGTCGGAGACAGACAAACGGCGGAGGCCTGGACTGATTCCAGCGCATCCAAGACGGCGTCAATGCCTTCTTCCTGGAGAAACACCGAGGGCACAACAACCCCCAGGAAGCGCCTATCCGACACCGTGCGGTACCCGTTGCTGGGTGTCATTGGGCATAGTCGATGAGCTGGAATCCGGCGACGCTCGCAGGCCCGAGTTGTCGCCGGAAGCGGTCGGTCATGAGCGCCGCGTGGGGAGCCCTCAACTCGGGCTCCCCAGCAAACCGTCCACTGAAAAGGAGAACAGAGAGGCTGCCTTACTTCGGTTTCTTCTGCGCGGCGAGGTACTCCTTCAGCGCGGCGGTGTGCAGTCCAAGCCGCATGAACGTACTCGCGGGCTGGATCTCGCTCAGCACTCCCATCCGCACCTGGAGCTCCTGCATCTTCCGAACCCAAGCCACAAACTTCCCTGTCTGGTACGACCGGAGAATCGCAGCGGGCCTGATCCAGTACTCCAGGTCGTACTGCTTGAACAGCGGGCCACGCGGTACCTTCGCGAACCGCGCCACGGCGTTCACAGTGTCGGACCGGTGCCTAGCCCGGTACTCGGTCGCCTTGACCGCAACCCGCAGGAACTTCTTGAGCGCCCCCGGATTCTCCTCGAGCAGCTTGTCAGACGCAACGAGAACCCCGGGCAGGGGGGTATTCGCAAAATTGCGTGACTGCTTCAGAACCACCGTCCCGGGCTCCTTCTCGAGGATCGTGCCTGCAAACGGCGCGAACACCGACACCGCCGGCACCGCCCCGCTCAGGAACGCCGAGACGGCCGTGGGCGGGTCCATCGCCGTAGTTTTCACGTCGCTGAAACTCATTCCGGCGCTTTCGAGCGACATCAGCAGGAACATGTGCGAAGCGTTCCCCTGAGAGAAGCCGACCCTCTGACCTTTCAGGTCGCGAACGCTCTTGATGCCCGAGTCTGGTCGCGCGAGCAGGAAGATATCGTACGAAAGATCCGAGAGACCCACGATCTTTCCGATTCCCTTGACAGACGTCCAGATCGCGGGTCCGCCGAGATACGAGATATCGAGACTTCCGCCCGCCATGGCCGCCGCCTGGGCCGGTCCGCTCGTGAAAGGAGCCCACTTGATGTCGAGGCCTTCCTTCTTGAACCAGCCGAACTTGTCGCCGATCGCCGGTATACCGCCCGCGGTGGTCGCAGGGATGTAGCCGACGGTGAGTTGCGTCGCAGTCGCTGCCCCCGCGCCGACTCCGGTGCCGACCACGAGTGCAAGGCCGGCGACGAGCACCGAGGCAGCCATCACTCCAGCTGATCGAGTACGCCATCTTGCGCTAAAGCCAAGAGTCTTCATTTGTTCGCCCTCCTCTGTGTTGGGTGATCCGGACTGTGCTTGGTTGCTCCCGAAGCCCTGGTCATATTGATGTGTCGCGTGAGCTGACGAGTTCCGGGGCCGGTTCGTGGACCTCGCGCCAAACAGCCGCTCGGAGCGAGACGAAATCGGGAGAGAGCCTGAGTTCCTGGGTTCGCGGGCGCGGTAGGTCGGTCTCGATGATCGTGTTGATTCTTCCGGGGTTCTTGCCCATCACAACGACGCGATGAGAGAGAAAAACAGCCTCATCGACATCGTGGGTCACGAAGATGATCGTCGTGCGCTTCTTCTCCCAAGTTTCCAGCAGCTGATGCTGGAGCGACACTCGCGTCAGGGCATCGACAGCCCCAAAAGGCTCATCCATGAGAAGCATCACGGGTTCCACCGCGTAGGCGCGGGCGATCGCGCATCGCTGCTTCATCCCTCCAGAGAGTTCCTTGGGAAGCGCATCCGCGAATGCCCGAAGCCCGACCATCTCGAGGTGCTGATCGACAACGGCAGTCCGCTCCGATCGAGATCGATCACCACGCACGCGCAGGCCGAACTCGACGTTGTCGCGCACCGTCATCCAGGGAAACAGCGCATACTGCTGGAAGATGACGCCGCGCTCGGGGCCAGGTCCGGTTACCGGTCGTCCTGCGACCTCCACCGTGCCGGTCGACGGCTCGGTCAACCCCGCAACGATATTCAGGAGGGTCGTCTTTCCACACCCGCTTGGGCCAATGAGCGAGACGATCTCCCCTTCGGCACACACGAGGTCGATCTGCTCGAGCGCAATGAACGCCTCACCGCCAGGCCGCCGAAAGACCTTCCCGAGATTGGCGATCCGTACCTCCATCTAACGGCGCTCCTGCCAGTGCGTCGCCTTTCGATGCAAGAGGGCAACGGCGCGATCCATTGCAAGCCCGATGACGCCAATCAGAATGATCGCCACGAAGATAGAAGGGATCTCGAAGTACAACGCCGAGCGCTGAATGAGAAATCCGAGCCCCGACGACGAGGCGATGAGCTCCGCGGCGACGAGCGTGCCCCAAGCATTCCCCAAAGCGAGGCGCGCGCCGACAAGAATGAAGGGGAGCGAGGCTGGCACCACCACGCGGCGAAAGATGATCCCATCTCCAGCACCGAGCACCCGCGCGGCCTTGATGAGCGTGCCGTCGACGTCAAGCACTCCCTGGTATGTCGCAACCACCGTCGGCAGGAACGTCGCAACCGCAATCACGAGGACCTTGGGAAATTCGCCAATTCCGAACATGAGGACGTAGAGCGGGATCAGTGCAAGAGCAGGAATCGTCCGGAAGAACTGCACCCAAGGCTCCAGAAGCCCGCGCCCCCAGCGATACCACCCCATCAGGAAGCCGATTGGAACGGCGGCACTCACGCCGAAGACGAACCCCAGAGCAACCCGGCGCACGCTTGTTACAACGTCGTCGACGAGCGTTCCCCGCGCATACTCCCCCCGGAACGCCTGAGCGACCGTGACCGGGGACGGGAGCAGCCCGTCGGCGACCACGCGCGACATCGCTTGCCAAACCAGGAACCCCGCTGCGATCGTCAATCCGTAGTAGACGGCCATCGGGATCGTCCTGAGCCGTCGGGTACGAGTCGAGTTCAACCTCGGAGAGTGCCTCTCTAGGGACGCGCCAACACCAACCGGTGTCACGCAGCCGCCGGTTGTTCCAAGCTTTTGTCAGTCTGGATGATGGCATACCGTACGCAACCTCGTATGAGTTGTCAAGCTAATGGCAGGCCCCGAGGGTGTCGGCACTGTCCAGCCTAGAACGGCTCGTCGCCGTGCCCGATCAGCGTGGCAATCCAGCGGTGTGCGCGTGGCGGAACGTCCTCGAGTTGCACGTCGAGCGCTGCGCGACGTGCGTCCTGGATCATGCGGCGAATCGCCATCGCCCCGGTGATATCCATCCGGCCAAGCCCTCCGAGGTCGATCTCGACGTGCGTGATGGATGGATGGCGTGCGAGCGCCTGGCCGAACGCGTCCTCGAGCACCTTGCTGCTCGCGAACCACAACACACCGCGAGGGCGAAACCGCAGGGTCTTGCCGTCTGCGGTGGTGTCGACATCGACGTCGATGCGGAGCTCACGAGTGAGGTGCACGGCTATCGCCAGCCCGACACCGAGAACCACCGCTCGCTCGACGTGCGGTGCGAATCCGATCGTCGCGCCGAAGGTCGCCCATGCGACAAGCGCCTGCCACCGTGAGAACCGGAGCATCCGCACGAGCGGCCGCATCC
>JACDAF010000237.1 GCA_013695575.1 Chloroflexota bacterium
CCTCACCGACGAGGATGCGGTCGGGACGCATGCGCAGGGCGTTCCGAAGCAGCGTTCGGACGTCGACTGCTCCGGTCCCCTCGACGCTCGGCACTCTCGTCTCCAGCGAGACGACGTTCGCTTGCGGGAGCCGCAGCTCGGCCGCGTCCTCGATCGTCACCACGCGCTCATCGGGCCCGATGGCGCAGGCGAGCGCGTTCAGCGTCGTCGTCTTTCCACTCGACGTGCCCCCCGAAACAAGGATGCTGCGCCGACGTCGCACTGCGTCGGTGAGGTACGACGCGGCGGTAGCGGACACAGTTCCGTTTCGCACCAGATCGTCCGGCGTCAGCGGACGGGCGGAGAACCGCCGGATCGTCAGCACGGGACCGGCCACCGCGATGGGCGGGATCACGGCGTGCACTCGCGAGCCGTCGGGTAAGCGAGCGTCGACCAGCGGCGTCGCAAGATCGATCCGTCTGCCGAGCGGCGCGACGAGCCGCTCGATCAACACGAGGATCTCCTCGGCATCGTCGAAGCGGACCGTCGTGCGCTCGAGTCTGCCATCCCGCTCGATCCATACTCCGCGGGTTCCGTTCACCATGACCTCGCTGACCCGCTCGTCCCGGAGGAGCGGAGCAAGCTCTCCGAGCCCGAAGAGCCGGTCATCGAGCCAGCGCTCAAGCACACGGAGCTCGGCGGTCGGAACGACGAGCCGCTCGGCGTCGAGGGCGGCCCGTATCGCCGGTCCGAGCTGATCGCGGGTGGGCCGGCCATCCGGGGCCTCCCGCAGGCGCTCGACGACACCGCGCTCGACGCGGCTGCGCATCGTCACGATGCGTCGATCGCGACGAGCTCCGCGAGCTCATCGTATGCGCGCCCAAGCGGACCCGAGACGGCGGACCGTGAGCCGTGCGCCGCGGCGACCGACGCTTCGTCGCGTGGGAGCGCCCGAAACACCGCCCGTTCACCCACCGCGCGCGCCTGTGACGCGATGAGCCAGGCGTGGCTCACGTCGTACACCTGGAGCGCGGCGAGCGATGCCTGATCGGAGTAGCTCAGCACGAGCGTGCGCGCGTCGGGACCGTACCGGTCGCCGATCGCGCGCATTCGCTCGTCTGCGAGCAGCGGCGCGTCGACGATCGCAAGATCTCCGGACACGGCGAGGCTCGCGAGGCAGGCCGTCAGCAGCTCCACCGTCGGTGCCGCGCCGCCGCCACCGAGCACGCGGAGGCCGGGCGACGGTTCCGCCGCCACGATGCGCAGATGGTCGACGGACAGCTCTCCGGCGAGCGGCTCGAGCTCGGTCCACGGACGGACCTCCGCGCGCAGCCACCACGCAGCCGCTCCGGTACCGGTGGCGTCGAGGAGCCAGAGCGGGCACCTGCGCGACACGCGGCGGGCCAAGTTCGTGGCGAGCAGAGTGCGACCAACTCCGCCGCGCGCCGCAGTCACCACGACGGGATGAGCGGCGTCACGCGGGGTCGGCGGAAGCGCGCTCACGACGAGAGGTCCGAGCGACTCGGGAGTCGCCGCGAACGTCATGTGCCGGGCACCCGCCGCACGAAGTAGGAGATCTCCTTCGGCGTCGACCACGACCACGCGAGGCAGCTCCGGTGGCAGTGTGGCGGCGCGCGCGACACCCTCAGCTGACCGTAGATCGACGAGAACGAGCTGAGCGGGCTCAGCTTCGACGACGCCGATGACGCTCGCGGCCGCGATCAACTCCGGCCCGCCGCAGATCGCCGCGCTCGTCACCGTGTGGATCGAAGGAGTGGCACGATGAGCTGACCGCCGGCCCGCGCGGTCGCGATGGCCGTCGCGTCGCCTGCCGAGACATTGATGACCAGCGACCGCTCGTCGATGGCCATGACCTCGAGGTCGAACGCGATCGCGGCTGCCGCTGGCCGCTCACCGGCGCGCAGCGAAAGGACATCGATGCGGTCGCCGACGTGGAGGTCGGTCAGCGGTACGGCGAACCAGGTCGTCGGCACGGCGAAGCCCCAGCTCGCCGGTGCGAGCCGCTGCGCGAGCGGTGCGACGTGGGCCGGGCGGTCGGCCGGACCTGGCACGGACCCGAGCACCCCGATAGCCAGGAGGCCGGCCGATGCGACGCCGGAGAGCAGCCGCAGGCGCGGGATCCGCCTCGCGCGGATGGTCAGCGCCGGCAGCACGAGACTTTGTCCACCGTCACCCGATGTAATGCGCCCGTGTCGACGCTGACCTCGATCGCATCCCCGCGATCGACGATCGAGACCGCCCGCGGGACCGTGGCGCGATTCTCGAGCGCGAGCGTTCGCGCGGCCGCGAGCGCCCGCTCCAAGAGCCCGGGATCCGCGAGGAACTGGAGCAGCTCGTCAGCCGTCGGGTCCCGGGGCGAGCCCTGATCATCCCGCAGCGAGAGCACGAGAGCGAGGTGCTCGTCCGCCACGAGCGCGCCGGCGGCCTGCACGGCTGCCTCGCCCGCTCGCCGTTGGTGAGCATTGCCGAGCAGCTGCTCTTGCGCCGTGAGCAGACCGACGACGATGACGACGGCGATCGCGGTCGCGAGGACGGCGAGGATATGCGACTGCCCGCGCTCGTTGCGACCGAAGTCACTCATGGGGTCCACTCGATCCGTCGCGCCGCCGACGCGCGCGCCTCCACGGATGGCAGGCCGGGGATCACGAGAGGGAGCACGTAGCGGAGGTGGACCCGGATGAGCGACCCCCGAGGATCGCCGGTCCGCGGCACCTCAGCCTCCGACGGAATGATGTCGACCTTTATGTCACCCGGACGCAGCGGGTTCGCGGCCGCCGCGACGCTGTCGCGGATGAGCTCGTCGTCGTTGGTCAACGCGCCGATCCGTGCCCCTTCGGCCGCCGCGTGCTCGAGCGCAAGACGCGCGACACCGAGATCGGCGAGCTGCACCATCGCGAACGCGAGGAGCAGGAGGACCGGCAGGACGAGCGCGAATTCGACGAGCGCCTGGCCATCGTCGCTCATGGAGATGTCCGCAGTGCCCGTTCGGCGAGCGGGCGTGTGACGAGACGGAAACCGCGCGCCCTCCGCAGAACGAACGCGGCGAGGACGGCCGTTAGTCCCGCCGCAAGGAGGACCAACAGGGCGAGCTCGTCGCTGGTTCGGCTCACGAGATCCGTGGCCTCACGCAGGAGCTCGCCGCGGGGATCTGGTGGCACGCTGCGCGTCGCGATCGTGGTCCTGATCGCGTCGAGCACGGCCGGCTCGTGCAGCACACCACCGTGGCCCTCGAGGGACTCCGGTGAGGATGGCAGCAGCACGCGGGAAGGTACGCCGGGCACCTTCGTGTCCGGTCCCGGAACAAGAAGATCCGTGGCGAGACGGAGATCGAGACGTGTCACGCCGGTGACCGGCGCGTGCGTTCGTCGTGCGGCGAGATCGCGGGCCGCATCGCGAGCGGGATCGTGCATCGCTGTCCCCACGATCGCCCTCACTTCGAGCGCCTCGTCAAGCGCATGCGCGAGCGCGCCCTGCGCGATCCGTGCGGCCGTCGCGCCGTTGTGCGGGGCTGCGAGCGCGACGTAGGTGCGGACGCCGTCGGCCGAAGAGAGTCCCTGCGCGAAGGCGCGATCGGCGACCGCGCCGCCCATCGAATGCGTGACGAGGTGCACGGCGGCGTACCGTGGCGCCAACGCGCGGACCTCGTCGCGCAGACGCGTTGCGTTCGGCTCGAGGGCACCGAGGGTGTCGTAGGAAAAGCGCGGGTCCGCGCCGAAGCGCCTGAGCTCATACCGCGGGTCGCCCGAGTACCGCTCTTTCAGCGCATCCCAGGTGGCGTCGTACGCACTCGATCCGAGACCCCCGACGAGCAGAATCAGCTCGCGCTCGGGGGCGACGCGTTGCGGCGGCAGGTCGGTCGCACGCTCGACCGTCCTGGCTGGGCGGCCATCGTCGGCCGATGCCACGGCTCCGATGGAGAGCAGTAGTGGAAGGGCGAGGAGCGCCGCCGCGACGCGCACCGGCGCATCTCAGGTGAAGGGACGGCACCACGACAGCGGACCTTCCTCCGGTACCGCAGTACTAGGTTCGAGCTCTCGCGACCTCCATCGCCTGCGCCTGGGCGGCGTGCTCCGCGGTGTCGTCGAGCGGCGCGAGCGTCACCGGGCCGTGTCGGCGCTCCAGTGCCCAGCCGATGAGCCGGTCGGCGAGCCAGGGATTCTTCGGGAGCAGCGACCCGTGGAGATAGCAGCCGATCACCCTCCCCTGGACCGCGCCCTCCGTCCTGTCCTCGCCGTTGTTCCCGTTCCCGACGAGGACGCGGCCGAGCGGCCGCGCCCGAGGCCCGAGGTACGTCTTTCCCGAGTGGTTCTCGAACCCGACGAGCGCGCCACCATCGCTCTTGACGAGCAGGTTGCCGACGAAGCGCCGCGACCCGACCGTCGTCCGCACGTCGAGCACGCCGGCGCCGGGGATGGGCGGCGCGCCGTCAGGAACGTACTCGTGCCCGAGGAGCTGGTAGCCGCCGCAGATCGAGAGCGCGGCAGCCCCGCTCGCGATGCCCTCGCGCAGCCGCGCGCCGTTCGGACCCTGGAGGTCCTCGCCGACGACGTCCTGCCCCTGGTCCTGGCCACCGCCGAAGAAGTAGAGGTCCGCCCAATCCGGGTCGAGCGCAGCGCCAGCGGTGTGGGAGCGGACCTCGACATCGATGCCGCGCCACCGCGAGCGCTGTTGCAGCGCGAGGACGTTTCCGCGGTCGCCGTAGATCGACATGAGGTCGGGAAAGAGGTGGACGATCCGCAGAGCCATGGCTTCCATGATGCACTGCGGGTACGGCGTCGCCGCACGCGGCCAGAACCTCATCGCCGGACGAGTCAGTCGGACCTCGACCCGAAAGTCTGAGCGAACAATGCGCCGCCGCGGGGCGTGAACACAACGATCCGCGAGCCACGGACCCGAGATGCCCATCGGAGCGCGTAGATGCGCTGGAGCAGCGCGGCACCGAACGAGCCCGCGAGGTGGCTCCGGCGCACGCTCCAATCGAGGCAGGGCCGGCACAACAGCCGACGCCCGGACCGCA
>JACDAF010000247.1 GCA_013695575.1 Chloroflexota bacterium
ACGTCGCGCAGGAACTCGTCGAACGCCGGCTCGTTGTCGCGCGGGCCCGGCGCGCCCTCGGGGTGGTACTGGTAGGTGCGTATCGGCAGCACGGAGTGGCGCAGGCCCTCCACGGACCCATCGTTGAGGTTTCGCGAGCTGACAACGAAGCCCGACTGCTCGCGGATCGTCGCCTCGTCGACCTGGAACTCGTGGTTCTGGCTGGTCACGACCACCCGACCGGTCGCCGTGTCCCGCACAGGGTGGTTGCTGCCGTGGTGCCCGAATGGCAGCCGCGACGTCGAGGCACCGATCGCACGCCCGATGAGCTGGTGCCCGAGGCAGATGCCAAGGATCGGCAGGGGCCGCCCGGACCCGCGGTGGACCGCCGCCTCGAGCATCGCCTTCACGTTCGCGGCGACCTGCGGGATCGCCGCGGGATCGCCCGGTCCGTTGCTCACGACGATGCCGTCGGGCGCCCACGACAGGACCTCGTGCCCGCCGGCGGTCGCGGGGAAGACGCGCACCATCGCCCCGCGATCCGTCAGGCAGCGGATCTGGCTCTCCTTCACGCCGGTGTCGAGGAGCGCGATCTTGGGCCCGGAGCCGAATTGACGGACCGCACCCGTTGACTCAGCGACGAGCGGCCGTTCGGCGAGCGGAGTCGACGTGCGGGCGCTGGCCACCGCCTCCGCGGCGACCCCGGGATCGTGCGCGAGATGCGGCGGGACCTGGAGCAGCGCGCCGCGGACGGTTCCCTGCGATCGCAGTCGCCGCACGAGCGCGCGCGTGTCGACGCCGGCGAGGCCCGGGATACCGTGCGACCGCAAGTAGGTGTCGAGGTCCCCCGTCCCCTCGCGGCAGGTGGAGTTGAGCTCGCGCACGAGGAGGGCTTCGACCCAGGGCACCCGCGACTCCGCGGCGCGATCGAAGACGCCGTAGTTGCCGATGAGCGGGAATGTCATCACGACGATCTGCCCGTTGTACGAGGCGTCCGAGCAGACCTCCTGATATCCGGTCATCGCCGTGTTGAAGACGACCTCACCCGACGCGCCCGCCGAGTCTCCGAAGGCCTCTCCCCACCAGGCGGAGCCGTCCTCCAGCCCCAGCACCGCCGTCCGTGTCATGGGTGCATAACTATACGAGCTGAATGAATAAAGATGCAACTGCCACTCGGTGCAGAGGGCATCCCATCCCGGTCGGCCGCGCGGACGACGCGGCGGCCTAGGCGAACGCGGCGGACGCGCCAGCGTCATACCTGACCTTTCCGTTGACGACCGCGATGACGACACGGCCGGTGAGGCGCCGACCGAGGAGCGGCGTGTTCTTTCCCTTCGACCCGAGCTCCAGCGCGTCGACAGTCCACTCCGCGTCACGGTCGATCGCGATCCAGTCGCCGGTGTCAGCCAGCCCGAGGATCCGGCGGGGCGCCTCGCTCAGCGCGCGGAGCACCGTCTCGAGCGGCGCTCGGCCCGCGCTGACGCCGGCGAGCATGAGCGGCAGCGCGGTCTCGAGGCCGGAGATGCCGAAGGCGGCGTCCTGGTACTCGACCTCCTTGCGGATGGAGGCGTGAGGCGCGTGGTCGGTCGCGATCGCATCGATCGTGCCGTCGCGGAGTCCCGCCCAGCACGCCTCGACGTCGGCGCGGGTGCGGAGCGGCGGGTTCACTTTCGTGTTGGGGTCGTAGGGGATGGCGGCACCCTGACGCGCGTCCTCTTCCGATCCTTCCCACGCGAAGCGCCTCGACCCGCTGACCCATTCGTCGGTCAGCGCGAGGTGGTGTGGCGTGACGTCGGCCGTGACGGCGAGGCCGTCGGCCTTCGCCTGCCGGACGAGCTCGATCGCGGCGCGCGTCGAAAGGTGTGTGAGATGCAGGCGCGCGCCAGTGAGACGCGCGAGCGCAAGATCCCGGGCGACGGCTGTCTCCTCGGCGGCGGCGGGCATCCCGGGCAGGCCGAGGCCCGCGGACGCGGCGCCCTCGTGCATCACGCCGTTCCCGGAGAGCGACACGTCTTGGGGGTGTTCGATGACGACGCGGCCGGCCACCTGTGCGTACTCCAGCGCGCTCCGGAAGAGCCGGCTATCGCTCACCGGCGACCCATCGTCGGAAAAGGCGACCGCGCCGGCCCGTGCGAGCTCCACCAGATCGGCGAGATCGGCGCCCCGCCGGCCGCGGGTGATGCACGCGATCGGCAGCACGCGCGCGGCATCCGCCGCCGCGCCCTTGGCCATGAGCTCCGCGACAAGCCCTGCCGAGTCGATCGGCGGCTCGGTGTTCGGCATGGCGCATACGGTCGTGAATCCTCCACGGAGGGCGGCGCGGGCGCCGGTGGCGATCGTTTCCGAATCCTCGAACCCGGGCTCGCGCAGGTGCGCGTGTAGGTCGACGAAGCCGGGGACCACGAGCAGCCCGCGTCGCTCGAGGTCCGCACGTGCCGGCAGCGCCATCAGGATGGGTGCCCGGCGAGGAGGTACAGGAGCGCCATCCGCACGGCCACACCGTTCGTCACCTGCGCGGCGATGAGCGAGCGGGCGCCGTGAGCGACGGAGGCCTCGATCTCGATGCCTTCGTTCATCGGACCCGGATGCATCACCGGAGCGTCAGGGCGCATCCGCGCGACGCGCGCCTCGTTGAGGCCCCACGTGCGTGCGTACTCGCGGAGCGACGGGAGCAGACCGGACTCGGCGCGCTCCCGCTGTAGGCGCAGCGCGATGACCGCGGCCGCACCATCGAGGGCACGATCGAGGTCCGGCTCGTACGTCACGCCGGGTGGAAGCGCGCCGCATCGCCAGGCGGACGGCATGAGCGTGGGTGGGCCTGAAAGCGTGATCGAGGCACCGAGCGGGACGAGCGTGTGGATGTCCGACCGCGCGACGCGGCTGTGGAGCACGTCGCCGACGACGACGATCCTTCGGCCTGCAAGGTCCCCGAGCGCGGCGCGGAGCGTGTACGCGTCGAGCAGCCCCTGCGTCGGGTGCGCGTGCCAGCCGTCGCCGGCGTTGATGACCGCCGCGGTGGTGCGCGCAGCGACGAAGTACGGCGCGCCCGACGCGCTGTGACGCATAACAATGACGTCGCCGCCAAGCGCATCGAGCGTGCGGACCGTGTCCAGCAGCGTCTCACCCTTCTCGACCGACGACCCGGCCGCGCTGATGTTCACGACATCCGCCGAGAGCGCCTTGGCCGCGAGCTCGAACGACACGCGTGTGCGGGTCGAGGCCTCCGCGAAGAACAGCACGACCGTGCGTCCGCGCAACGGTGGCGCGCGGCGGACCGGGCGTGACAGCACCTCGGTCATCGCGCTCGTGTTCTCGAGCACGAGCTCGATCTCGTCGCGCGACCAGTCCTCGGTGGAGAGGACGTGGCGACGTGCCCACGTGGCGACGGTCACGCCGGTACCTTCTGCGCGAGCTCGACCTCGTCGCGTCCGTCACTCTCCACGAGCCGAACGCGGACATCGTCACCGAGCGCGGTCGCGATGTTCTTGCCGACGAAGTCGGCGCGGATCGGCAGCTCCCGGTGGCCGCGATCGACGAGGACGGCGAGGCGGATCGCCCGCGGACGGCCGTAGTCCAAGAGCGCGTCCATCGCGGCTCGCACCGTCCTCCCGGTGAAGAGCACGTCGTCGACAAGGATGACGACACGATCGTCCACGGGGAACGGGATGTCGGTACGGTGGACCGTCGGCGAGTAGCCGATGCGCGTGAGGTCGTCGCGGTACAAGGTGATGTCGAGCAGGCCGAGCGGCACCTCACGGCCACAGGTCGCGCGGAGCGCGTCGCGCAGACGCGTGGCGAGCATGTCGCCGCGCGCGCGGACACCCACGATGGCCAGCTGGGAGAAGTCACGCTCGCGCTCGACGATCTCGTGCGCGATCCGCGTGATGGCCCGACGGACATCGTCCGCCGTGAGCAGGATGGACACTCGCCACTTCCTTCCCGGCCTCTCAGGACCGGACTTAAAGGTCGTCGCTATAGCCTCGTGGAGTATATGCAGGCACGGATCGCGCTCGCCGGCGCGCTCGCGTTCACCCTCGCGCTCGGCCTCGTTGCCGCCGTGCCGCTGTCATCGCCGCGAGGCGATGCGACCGCGACAGCCACGCCGCCGCACAGCGCGCCGGCGCTCGCGTCCGCGGGACCGCCGGAGGCGGGCGTCGGGCGAGGGACTCGCGTGCGCCCACGAGTCGGGCCGCTCCGCATCCCCCTGGCCGGGGAGTCGCTCCCGGCCGACGCCGTCCTGCTGCCCGAGGCCACGCGCGACTACCGCTCCGGCATCCACGAGGGGGTCGACTTCCCGGCGAGGGCTGGCACAGCGGTCCTCGCCGCGGCCGCTGGGAGGGTCGTCCGCGCCGACACCGAGTTCAGCGACTGGACCGCCAACGAGCGGGCGGCGGCGTTCCAGGAAGCGCTGGAGGTGGGTCACACTCCCGAGCGGACGCTCGATCGGATCCGCGGCCGACAGATATGGATCGACCACGGTAAGGGCGTCGTGACGCGCTACGTGCACCTTGAAAGCGTCGCGGTGGCCGTGGGCGATCACGTCGGGACAGGCGCGGTCATCGGCACCGTCGGCTCGAGCGGCTACCCCGAAGGGGGCCCACACCTGCATTTCGAGATCCGCATCGGGGACTCGTACCTGGGGAACGGGCTTACGCCCGCGGAGCTAGCGCGTGCGCTGCGTGACGCGTTCCCGTGAGGGGCTCTCCGATCGTCACCGCCCCGAGATGGCGATGAGCAGCAACGGGAGCCCGTTCACCGTCGCGTGCGTGGCGATCGGCGCCCAGAGCGTCCGCGTCCGCTCGTACGCCAATGTCAGGCCGAAGCCGAGCACCCACACGCCCGGCCAGGCCTGCGGCTCATGGACCAGCGTGAAGGCCGTCGTGGCCACGACCGCGGCGAGGACGAACGGCAGGCGCTGGCGCAGGCCGCCGAAGAGCACCCCGCGGAAGAGCAGCTCCTCCGCGATCGGAGTGAGCACTGCGACCGAGACGAGATCGAGCGCAAGCGCGGCGAGCCCGCGATGGCCGAGCAGCGCCTGCGCGATGGCCTGCTGCTCCTTCCCCACCGCGGCGGCCTGCACCAGACCGATGGCGACGCTCGCGACGAACAGGCCGGTGCCGAAGATGACCCCATAGCGCAGGTCGGCGCGGCGCGGAGTCAGCAGGCCGAGATCAGCCGGCCGTGCCCGCAGCAGCCACCGCGCGAGGACGAGCGTTCCGACGATGAGGGGGACGTCCACGATGAGTGCCCGCACGAAGAGCTCCTCGGCGGAGATGTCGGCCACGGGCGTCGATCCAAGTCCGAAGGCCCTCGCCAGGCGCGCCGCGGTGACGCCGAAGACGACGAACGGGACCAGCAGCGTGAGCAGCCACGCAACGGGATGCCACCGCTGCGCGGGTGCTGCTAGCGCAGCCCCAGCCGCCGGGCCCGGACCGCGTGGTCGAGGACCGTCTGACTCCATTCAGACCCAGTCTGCGCGGGCGGGACCTTGAACACGCCGACCTCGTCGACGCCCTGCGGGAGCTCGTAGGACCACGGCAGGTGCTGGACGTCGCACATGTACACATAGCCCGTGGAAGGCTTGGGCAGGTCCTGCGTGATGGCACCGAGGAGATCGAGCCGGGAGGCCAGCACCCGCGCGGACTCCCAGAGCTCCCGCCTGGCGACCTCGACTATCGTCTCGCGCGACCTCCGGCCCGAGGTCGGAAGGTGCCAGCCCGCCGATCCCGGCTTGCGGACCCAGACCGTGAGCTCCCCGTAGAAGGCAAGCACGACGGCGAGGTGCGCGGAGGCGGGCGGGAACTCCCGGAAGCTCGAGTCGCGACGGGATACGAAGGTGACGTCCGCCATCCGTCTCGCAGGCTAAGCAGGCGAGAGAGCGATAGTCAATCGCGCGTGGGAGTGCAGCCGGACATCAGCTCCTGAGCGCCTCGCCGATCCGGAAGGGATCCGAGGAGATGACGCTCGCCGCGTACAGCTCCATCGCTCCGATGTCGCTCGTCCGGTCTGCCGGGTCGCCTCGGTCCACGATGCGCGCGAGCGGCGGGAACCGCGACCAGTCGCTCCCGTCTGCGGAAAGCGGCGGCAGGTAGAGCGCGAGGTTGTGCGCCATGACGCCCTCGCGGCGAAGCGTCGCGAGCGCGTGCGCGATGCCTCCCGCGAGGGCAGACTCATCCTCGCCGGACCGGCCGAGGACCAAGATCTCGCGCTCCTTGGTAGGTGCGAGGTACGCCATGGCGCGCGCTCCGTCGACCGTCGTGCCGAGGCCGAGGGCCTCGTGGACGGACCAGAGGTCCTCGAAGTAGTCACACCCGTGATCGGACCAGTAGCCGAGCGACTGGCGCCGCAGCGCCTCCACCTTCGGATAGTGGAGGCCGCGCGTGAGCGTCATTTGCATGTGGCCGTGCAGGATCGAACCGCCCGCACGCCAGAGCGAGTTCCACAAGAGAAAGTAGTACCGAGCATCCGGGTCCGCAGCGACGCCCTTCACCGCCCAGCCGCGCCCCGTCCGGAGGTGATCCGCGAGCACGTCAGCGCTGATCGGTGCGAGCGGGTCGTGCTCGTTGAACACGATGACGCCGTGCAGCCCGTCGTACTTGGCGACGTTGGCCACCGCGGTCCCGTGGCGGCCCGCGACGTGTCCGAACGTGTCACTCGGCGTGCCGGTCTCGACATGGCAGAAGGGATCGCCCCGCGCTTCGGCGATGGCCCTCCGGACATCGACAGCACCTTTCAGGTCCTTCGGCCGGCGCGCTCGGAGCTCGTTGAACAGCGCGCCTTCAAGCGTGACGACGTTCGTCACGCGGACGACCAGCTGCCGGCGTACGGCCTCGACCGACCCGAAGACGCTCGTGATCCACCCCGCCATCGCCTGGGGGGCCTCGAGTGTCGCGGTGGAGGTGGAGACGGAGAAGATCCGGCGCGCCGCCGACCGCGCCGGCGGCGGGAGACCGCCGAGGAGCGCCTCGAGCTCACTGATCGAGTTCACCGGGTCATCTCTCCCATCGCCTGGCTCGCAAGGAGGGACCGCACCCGCGGTACCGTATCGCCCGGCGGCGACTGTGCGTTAGCCGACAGGAGGGCGGGAATGCATGTGACGAAGAAGCTGGCGCAGGGCCTCGGGACCGCCGTGCTGGGCCTCGCGCTCGTGGCTGGCCTGGCCGCGGCGGGGCTTGCCCCGGCGGAGGCGCAGGCACGTGACGAAAAGGGCAAGCCGCCCCTCGCCAAGCTCAAAGAGGTCCTTGAAAAGCTCGTCAACGAGGGAAAGCTGTCGGCCGAGCAAAGCGCCACGATCATCACGCGCATCACGGAGGTCGCCGACACGCTCGAGGAGAAGCGCGACCGGAAAAAGAACGAGCCGCGGAAGGATGAGCACAAGCCCCGCATCGACGTCCACAAGCTCCTCGGGGGCTCCCTGAGCGTCGCGGCGGCACACCTTGGCGGGGACGTGAAGGCGCTCGGCGAGCAGCTGCGCTCGGGCAAGAGTCTTGCCGACGTCGCCGCCACGGACGCCGCGCCGGAGACGACGCGCGAGAGTCTCATCGCGGCCATCACCGCGCATGCGAACGTCACGATCGACGAGCTGACGGCCGCGGGCACGCTCACCGGGCCACAGGCCGCCGGAATGAGGGCGCAGCTCGGACAGGCGGCCGCCAAGATCGTCGATGCGAAGCACGACCGCAAGGTCGCGCCGGGGCCGTCCAAGAGGCCGTAGCCCCAGAGCGGTCCCCCTCGTGCCGGTGCGGATCGGGATGCTCCTCCCTCTGCGTGGTGACCGAGGTCAAGACGGATCCCACTTCGCCTATGCGGCCCCATGCGGCGTGCTATGTTCGGCGCCGCTCAGTCCACCAAGACGGCGCGGTGGGAGCTCGCAGTGGATCGGGTCATCGCGGAGCGGTACAAGGTCATTGAGCCGATCGGCAGCGGCGGATCGTCGCAGGTCTACCTCGCGCATGACCTCACGCTGGGACGGCAGATCGCGATCAAGGTCCTGGACGAGAGAGCTGCTGCGCAGGACGATCTGCGACGGCTCTTCACCAGGGAAGCCCGTGCGCTGGCACAGGTCTCCCACCCGAACGTCGTCGCGGTCTACGACGTCGGTGAGGTGGACCGGCGGCCGTTCATCGCGATGGAGCATGTGAACGGGGTCTCCCTCAAGCAGCGCATCGAGCGCATCGGCGCGTTCACGCTGTCCGACACGCTGCGTCTCGCGACCGAGATCGCACAGGGCCTCGAATTCGCGCACTCGCAGGGCATCGTCCACGCCGACCTCAAGCCATCCAACATCCTGCTCGACCGCGTGGATCGTCCGAAGATCTGTGACTTCGGCATCGCCCGCATACCCCAGGAGGACGCCGAGACGCCGCAGCTCTTCGCGACGGCGCTGTACGTCTCGCCGGAGCGGGCTCTGGGCAAGCGCGCAACGGTTGCGAGCGACATCTACGGGCTCGGCCTCATCGTGTACGAGATGCTCGTCGGCAAGCCGCCCTTCACGAGCGCGAGCGCCGCGGTGCTCCTGCGCGACCACGTCGTGCGCCAGCCGGTCCCGCCGAGCCATCTGCGGCCTTCGCTGCCGAAGGAGATCGACTCGATCGTGCTGAAGGCGCTCGCGAAGGATCCTGCGCTCCGCTGGCGCCGCGCGAGCGAGATGGCGGCCGCGCTGCGGGAGGTCCAAGAGCTCGGCGCCACCAGCCGCCGCTTGGGCACCGAGCCGGTCGAGGGTCTTGTGCCGACGGCCATACGGGGTCCCGTCGTGCGGCTGCTCTCGACCCACGGTCAGCCGATCCGCCACGCCTTCTTCGCGGCCATGGCCGCGGTCCCGGTCCTCGCGCTGTCGCTCCTGGCAGGAGTGCATCCTGTGCCATCGCTCGTGCTCGCCGCGGTCGTCGGTGGCATCGCGCTCGTCGGACGGCTCGGCCTCGCGCTCGCGACCGGCTGGATCATGGAGACGGCGCTCGTCTTCCTGTTCGTCCCGGGCCTCGCCCTCCTGTTCGCCGTCATGGGTGTCGTGATCTGGCTCCGCGGCGTGAAAGCCGAGCAGACCGCGCTCGCTCTCGCGATGCCGGTCGCCGCACCGTTCGGCCTGGCGCCCGCGCTGGTGCTCGGGTCCGCTGCGGTCCACGGACTATCGGGGGTGGCCACCGTTGCCTGGGGCGCGGTGCTCACGCTCGTCTTCGCGATCGCGTCAGGGCGCCAGTCGCTCGGACCCTTCGCGCCGACCGGGCTCGCGCTGGAGCAGGAATCGCTGTTCGGTGCGGTCGACGCCGTCGAATCGAAGTCCGCGCTCCTGCGGCTCATCGTTCCGTCGCCGGGCGATGGCCCATTCCACGCGCTCATGGCGCAGCTCGATCCCGCAAAGCTCGTCGGGGAGATGGGCGGGCTCATCTCGCGCATCGGCGCCACCAACTTCACGGCACTCGCGGCGATCCTCGGGTGGATCGTCGCGGCGCTCGTCGTGTGGATGGTGACGGGCCTGCTGCGCTCGCTCTTCGGCGCGCTGCTCGGCCGTCGTGCCTGGTTCAGCCTGTGCGCCTTCGCGACCGCACTGGGCGTTGCGACCGGCGGGATGGTGCTCCACAGACTCTTCGTGACCATTGCGCCGCTCGCGCGGGCGCCCGGGCGCGTTGCGGACGACATCCTGTTCCTGTCCGCGGTCACCGGTGGGCTGCTCGCACTCATTGCCGGTGTTGTGATCCGCGCGGCCGAGCCACCGGTACCGCAGGAGGAGACGAGCCCCGCGCTGGCGGGACGTCGCATCGCGGTCCCCTAGGCCATCATCGGCCGCCACGTGCCGGGAGGGTGAACCGCATCGTCGTGCCGCGGTCGGCTCCTTCGCTCGCTGCCCTGATCTCGCCGCCGTGTGCGACGACGAGGCCCTTCGCGATCGCGAGACCGAGTCCGCTCCCGCGCGAATCGCCTGACTTCCAGAACCGATCGAACACGTGCGGCAGCGCACCCTGCGGGATCCCCGCGCCGGTATCCCTCACTTCGACCGCGACGCCCTGCGCGTACGGCGTCACCGTCACGGTGATGCGGCCATCAGCCGGTGTGTACCGGAGCGCGTTTCCCACGAGGTTGGTCACGACCTCACGGATCCGGACCGGATCCACCTCAAGCTCCGGCAGGCCGGCGTCCGCCTCGACCGCTATCCGACTCCCGCCTGCCGCACCTTGCAGTGGAGTGACGGCGTCCACGATCAGCGTGCCGATGTCCGTGACCTCTCGATGGAGCGCGAGCGCGCCGGACTCCGCGAGCGAAAGCGTGCGAAGGTCGTCGATGAGCCGGGACAGCACGTGAGCCTGTTCGAGCAGTGGCTCCAGGTGCGCGCGGTCGGCGGGATACACGCCGTCGACGATGCCCTCGAGCTGCGCTCGGATGACCGTGAGCGGGGTGCGCAGCTCGTGCGTGACGTCTGCGAGCAGCCGCCGGCGCTGCGCCTCGGCGTCGGCGAGCCGCTCGGCCATCGTGTTGAAGGCGCCCGCAAGCTCGCGCGCCTCGCGTGGTCCGGTCTCGCGAACTCGAGCGGTGTGGTCGCCACCGGCGATCCTTCCCAACGCGTCGATGAGCTCGCCGATCGGCTCGGCGAAACGGCGCAGCGCGCGCCCCCCGAGCGCTGAGCCCACCAGCAGCAGCAGGGCGACCATCGCGACCGGCCAGACGAAGAAGAACGGGAACGGCGGGCGGTCACCGTCGATCGCGCGGCCGAAAAGCCAGCCCCCGAGGGCGAAGATGCCGATGATCCACAGCGACGCGAAGAGGACGGATCGGATGAACCGGCGCGCGAAACGTTGGCGCATGTGGCGCCAGCCCTCCCCGTCCGGTGGCCAGTGCTCATCCACCGGCCACCATGGTGGACGCTCACGTGCGCGATGACCCCTCACGCGTCGATCGATCGGTACCCGACCCCGTACACCGTCAGCAGGTAGCGAGGATGCCGCGGGTCCGGCTCGAGCTTCCGGCGGATGTTCTTCACGTGGGTGTCGATCGCCCGCTCGTACGACTCGAAGGCCACGCCGTGCAACGTATCGAGGAGCTGGGCGCGCGTGAAGACGCGGCCCGGCTCGCGAACGAGCGCGGCGAGCAGCGTGAACTCGGTACTCGTGAGCTCGATATCGCGCTCGCCGACCCTCACGCGCATCCGCGTGACGTCGAGCGTGAGGTCGGCTGCCCGGATCAGCTCGCTCGGGCCGGCCGCCGTCGCATCCACGCGGCGGAGCACGGCTCGGACGCGCGCGACAAGCTCCTTTGGGCTGAACGGCTTCGTGACGTAGTCGTCGGCGCCGAGCTCGAGACCGACGATCCGGTCGGATTCCTCACCTCGCGCGGTGAGGATGATCAGTGGGACGTTGGAGCTCTTGCGCAGCGTGCGCGCGACGTCGAGACCATCGGTGTCCGGCAGACCCAGGTCGAGGACGACGAGGTCGGGCCTCTCCGCACGCGCAGCCGCGATCGCGGCCCTGCCGTCCGGTGCCACGGTCACCACGAAACCCGCCCGCTCGAGGTAGTCACGGGCGACGCGGGCGATGTTCGGCTCGTCATCGACGACGAGCACACGCTTCACCGCCCGCGCCGCACAGCGATCAGGCCGGTGGTGCGCTGCCGCGGTCCGATCGGGGTCGGTCCGGGTGCGCTTCGCGGTGCCACTGCTCGAACATTGTCCGCGGGCCGCCGTTCCAGTCGCCACCGCCCCAGCGCGGGCCCCTGCCAAAGGCCGCGCGGATGAGGCCGAAGATGAGGAAGATGAAGAGGAGCGGGAAGAGGAAGCCAAAGAAGCCGAAGCCCATTCCCGGACCGTAGTGGGAGGCGTAGGGCACCGCGGCCCCTGCCTGACCCGCCGTGGCCGCTCCCTGCGCGAGACCTGCCTGGAACGCGCCGATGCCGACGGCGATCGCGCCGAGGATCGCGAGGATGATGACGCCGAGCCGCTTGTCCATGTGTTCCCTCCGAGTGTGTTGTGCCTCGAAGGCTCGCGCACGGATGTGGGGGAACTGTGTGCGCCGTGCGGCTACTTTTCGGAGCGGGCCAGCTGCGCGCCGCGCAGACCACCGCC
>JACDAF010000253.1 GCA_013695575.1 Chloroflexota bacterium
CACCAACCTCGCCCGATATTGCGAACGGATCTCTGCGACAGGACACTAGCGAGATACGCTCTAAGTCAAGCGCATCGACTCCACAACCTCCGTGACCACGTCGATCCCGAGGCCGTGCCCCTGAGGCTGCGGCATCCATCCTTTTTCATGCGTAAGCGGGTTCGAAACGAGCTCGTACTGCGCTACATCCCGCGTCGGCTTGAGCTCAAATTGCCGACACACCGGCGTAGCCCAGCTCATCGCCAGCGACGCCGCAGTGACGATCGCGGTTGACCAAGCGTGCGCGTTTGCTTGAGTTCGTTCAGCCTCAACCCGTTCGACTGCGTGGATGAAGCCAGTGAGCCCCTCGGCGCGGCCGGGGTCGAAACCGAGCACGTCGCATGTTCCTGTTGCGAGTACCCGCTCAATCCCCTCAACGCCGAACTCACGCTCGCCATACGCGATCCGGGTCGTGGTTTTGTCGCGCAGCGTCTTGTAGCCGCGAGGGTTCCAATGTCCGAGCGGCTCTTCGATCCAGTGTAGATCATGGTCTTCGAAGGCTTGCACACGTCGAACGGCCTCCGCGACATCCCATTGAACCGCAGCACCGAGGTCGATCATGATCTTTTTGTCGGGCCCAATCGCCGCGCGGAGCCGGCGCATGTATTCGACATCGCGCTCGTGGGCGAAGCCAAGGCGAGCGGCGCCAAGTTTCCCGAATCCGACCTTGACACCGTGAAGGCCCGTCGAGACCCATCGCGCAGCCTCATCCGCAAGGGCGCCGAGATCTTCGAGCGTGGCATGTCCCGAAGCGACGCCCGCGAGCCGCTCCTTGACCGGCCCTCCGAGAAGGTCAAGGACCCTCGTCTCGAGCGCTTTACCCCTCAAGTCCCACATGGCTAGGTCGATCGCGGCGATTGCCATCGAGGCGACACCGCCATTCCCGTACCACCATGTGTGCTTGCGCATGTCCCGCCAAACCCTTTCTGTCTCCGTCGGGACCCGCCCAACCACAAGCTCGCGAAGCCCGTTCACCAGTTCGACGACTGCGCGAGTACTCTCCGGGAAGTACGCAGTCGCTTCTCCCCAGCCAACGAGACCGTCGTCTGTTGTGGCCTTAACAAGGCAGACATACCTCGTCCTGTCATGATCGTTGGGCTCGCGATAGCCGATGGGAATGGCCTCGACGGAGCGGACGACGGTCACTGGATGTACCTCATTTCGTGCTCATTAGTGCATAAGTTCCGCCGCTGATGCTGAATAGCGTCGGTGACGTATCGAGCAGCGTGGACGCCACGAACGGGAGTTCCGAAAGTTGAGCCACCGAACTCACGGCGCAGCCGCGACGTGTCGACGCGACCAATACGAGGCGCCGACGAGGTGAGCTGCCAGCAACAGACAACCGTGCGAAGAAGCCGTCCGAGCTGCGGGCGAATCGACATTGTGTGCGCGAGACTACGCTACGCCTGCTATTGCTGCAATCGTTTCCGGTACCGGGCTTGGCGAAACCACGCTGACCGGACCCCGTTTATCGGTCCACTCGTTATGAGAGTCGGGTTGTCTCAGGTCCTCGATCCTGCCGCGTAGGCGGCGGGGGTTTTCCAGCCGAGGCTCGAGTGCGGCCTGACGGTGTTGTAGGTGTTTCTCCAATCTTCAATCACTGTTTTCGCCTCGAGCAGCGAAGCGAAGGCTTCCACGGCGAGCACCTCGTCTCGGACCTTGCCGCCGAAGGATTCCACGAACGGGTTCTCCCAGGGGGAGCCGGGCTCGATGTAGGAGGCGCCGGTGCCGCCGAAGCGGCACCAGTCGCTGATGGCGTGTGCGGTCAGCTCGGGGCCGTTGTCCATGCGAACGAGCTCGGGCGGCCGGCCGCGCGCGGAGACGATCCGGTCGAGCACCTCGACGGTGCGGTCGGCATCGATGCGACGGGCGACCTCGATCGCCAGCGCTTCACGGGTGTGCTCGTCGACCACGTGCAGCAGCTTCAGGATGCGGCCGTCCGTGGTCGTGTCGAACTGGAAATCGAGCGCCCACACCTGGTCGGGCCGCTCCGCCCGCAGCCTTGCCGCTGAGAGCGTCGAGATCCCCAGCCGCTGCCGCTTGCGCCGCCTGGGCGGCACCCTCAGGCCCTCTTCGCGCCACAGGCGCTGGATCTTCTTGCGGTTCGCCTCCCAGCCCTCGCCGCGCAGACTCGCCCAGGCGCGCCGATAGCCCCAGCGCGGATGCTTCCGGGAGAGATCCCGCAAACGC
>JACDAF010000259.1 GCA_013695575.1 Chloroflexota bacterium
GGCGCAGCTCGATGAGCTGATGCGCGCGTTCGCGGTCGTACGGGCCGGCCGTGGCCGCGCCGCCTGCATCGTCGGCGATCCGGGGATGGGGAAGAGCCGGTTGATCGCGGAGCTTCGCTCGAGGGCCAGGCGCGAGGTCGGGGAGCCCAACTGGATCGAAGGGCGCTGTCTCTCGTACGGGAAGGACCTTGCCTACCACCTCCTCACGGACCTCGTCCGCTCGGCCATCGGCGTCTCGGCCGCCGCTCGGGAGACGGAAATACGCGCGGCGCTCGCCGCGAGCACGCGCGAGCTCCCTCCCGACGGCCGGGCCGACGCCTACGCGTACCTCGGCCATCTCCTGGGTGTGCAGCTCGCAGCTGACGAGCTGGCGCGCGTCTCGGGGATCGAGATGGAGACCGTCAAGCGATACGTCGCCTCGTTCCATCAGCTTCTCCGGATGCTCACCGTGCGCGGGCCGCTCGTCCTCGTCTGCGAGGACGTCCACTGGGCGGACCGGTCGTCGGTGGGAGCACTCGGAGAGCTTCTGTCCATCGTCGACGAGCTGCCGGTCCTGGTGGTGATCGCTGCCCGCCCCGACCGCGCCGCGCCGGGATGGGAGCTCGTCACCGTCGCCCAGGCGATGTTCGGCGATGTGCTCGTGGAGATCCGCCTTGCGCCGCTCACGCCCGACGAGAGTCGCGCGCTCGTCGGCAACCTGCTCGCGATCGAGTCGCTTCCCGAGCGCGTGCGCGAGTACATCCTCGGGAAGGCCGAAGGGAACCCGTTCTTCGTCGAGGAGGTGATCCGCATGCTCATCGATCGCGGCGCGATCGTCCGTCAGGACGACCGCTGGGTCGCCACGAGCACGATCGAGGGCGTCGAGATCCCCGACACGCTCCACGGCCTGCTCCTCGCGCGCATCGACCGGCTGCCGGAGAGCTCGAAGCGCACGCTGCGCGTCGCATCGGTCATCGGCAGGCAGTTCGCCGTACGCGTGCTGCGCGAGCTCGTGCCATGACCATCGATCCCGACCTCGGAACGCTCGAGGCGTCGGGGCTCATCCGGCTCGCGGCGATGGAGCCCGAGCTCGAGTACCTCTTCCGCCACGTGCTGGTCCAAGACGCGGCGTACGGCTCGCTGCTGCGTGACCAGCGGCGCGAGCTGCACGCTCGCGTCGCAGCTGCGCTCGCGCGTGTCTATCCCGACCGGCTGGCCGAGCTCGCGGGCGTCCTCGCGCTCCACTGGGAGCGAGCCGGCGATCCTGCCAGGGCAGCGGAGTACCTGGTCCGGGCCGGCGATCACGCGGCCGAGCGCTTCGCGAACCGCGAGGCTTCGGACGAGTATTCGCGCGCGTTCGCGCTCGTCCCGACGGACGAGCGTCCGGAGCTCAGGCGGCTGCGGGCGCAAGCGGCGATCGGCGCCGCGCGGACCGGCTGGGGCTTCGGGTCGTTCGATGAAGCGATCGCCCGGCTTGATCAGGCGATTCCGCTCGCGGAGGCCATCGGAGACGCGCGCCTGCTCAGCGAGGCCCACTTCTGGAACGCTTTCCTGCGCGGGCTGCGGGGCGAGCAGCCGCTGTCGAGCCCCGCGATGGCGGCCTCGCTCGAGCAGGCCGAGCGCCTCGCGGTCGACGAGGGCGACGCGGTGATGCGGGCGTTCCCCGAGGCCGTCCTTGGGGCGGGGCTGACCTTCTCCGGCGACCTCCGCGAGGGCGCCGGGCGTATCGAAGCCGCGCTCCGGATCCTCGACCGGTCGGCCGATCCGCTCAGCCTCGCGATGCTCTCGGGATTCGCCTCGATGGCGCATGCGCGTCTCGGCGACTTCGCGGCCGCGGAACGCGCCGTCGCTCGAGCCGATGCGCTCGCGGAGCGCGGCGATCCCATGGCGCGGCTCGACGCGCAGATCACGCGGGCGGTGATCGACCTCGAGCGCGGGGACCTCGAGCGCGGCGTCGCCTTGGCCGGCGATTGCGCGGCGCGCTCGGAGGAGATCGGCGCGACCGCCTGCGCCATCATTTCCAAACTCTTCGTCGGGCAAGGCCTCCTCCAGCTGGACCGGCCGGCTGAGGCGCGGCCGCTGCTCGAGAGCACGCTCCAGCACACGACCGCGAGCGTCAGGCAGTCGCTGCACTACCTGGGTCTCGGCGCATGGAGCACCGCGTCCGGCCGCCTGGGCGACCTCGCGGCCGCCCGCGAGGGCTGGGAGACGGCGATCGCAGGCGCCCGCGCGAGCGGGGATCGACTCACCGAAGCGCTCCTGCTGCGGCATCGCGGAGCGACCCTGGCTCGCGTCGGCGGGCGGGAGCTCGACCAGGCACTCGCCGATCTCGACTCGGCGCTCGCCATCCTCGAGCGGTCTGAGGCGCGTCCCGCGATCGCCCGCACCCTTCGCGATCAGGCCATGGCGCTGCTACTTGCCGGCCGCGAGGAGGATGCCGCCGCCGTCGATAGCCGCTCGCGGTCGCTCGCGGCCGAGCTCCGGCTATGCGATTTCCCGCCCGGCCGCGGCTGAGCGACGAGCCCTGCGTGCACCCACGGTCGCTTCCTTGCCGTGAAGCTCGAAGCGCAGCGCGGGTACCATCGCCTCGCGATGGAGGAGCCGGACAGCCGGGCCGCCGAGCGCCAGGCACGGATCGCCGCCGCGATGCCCGCGACGCTCGCGGAGAAGATGCGGAGCGACCGCGCCGCCGGCGAGCGCCGACCCGTCACGGTCCTCTTCGCGGACGTCGTCGGCTCGACCTCGCTGGTCGAGAGCATGGATCCCGAGGACTGGACGGGGATCGTGAACGAGGCGTTCGATGCGATGTCGAAGGCGATCTATCAGTACGAGGGCACCATCGCGCGGCTCATGGGCGACGCGGTGCTGGCCTTCTTCGGCGCTCCCGTCGCGCACGAGGACGATCCGCAGCGCGCCGTACGCGCGGCGCTCCACATGATCAGGACGATCGACACGGACCTTCGCGCGCGCGTGCAGCGCGAGCGCGGCTCGGACTTCCGCATCCGCGCCGGGATCAACACGGGCGAGGTGGTCGTCGGTGTCGTGGGGAGCGACCTCGCGTACGAGTACACGGCCATGGGCGATGCGGTGAATGTCGCGTCGCGGATCCATTCCGCCGCTCTGCCGGGGACATTGGTGGTCACGGCCGCGACGTACCGCTTCGTGGCGCCGGTCGTGGAGGCCATCGACCGCGGCGAGCTCGACGTCAAAGGCAAGGCCGGGCGCGTTCGCGCCTACGAGATCAGCGGCATGAAGGCCGCTCCGGGACGGCTCCGCGGCCTCGCCGGTCTCGAGAGTCCTCTCGTCGGCCGGGGCGATGAGCTCGCCCGGCTCGAGGCGGCGTACGAGGTCGTGCGGGCGGGACAGGGCCGCGTCGCCTGCGTCATTGGCGATGCCGGGCT
>JACDAF010000270.1 GCA_013695575.1 Chloroflexota bacterium
CGGTGGTCGCGGTGGGGACGCACTCCAGCACGACGTCGCCGGGCCTCTCGCCGCGGCGAGCCACACCGCGCGCTATCGGCGCCTGCACGTCCGTCGACTGGTCGCGAAGACGCCACCACCGAGCCACGTCGCGTGGGAGGGTGCGCCACAACCCGGGCCGATCCACCATCGCCCTGAGGAACTCCGCATACAGCGCCCGTTTCTCCTTGTCGCCTAGATACCCGCGATCGGGGTGACTCACGCAGTGGATCAGACCGTGGTGACGCTCGATCCGTTCGGATTGCTCGAGCCACAGGCTGATCGAACGAGCCCGGAGCAGTGTGAAGAGCGTGTGATCCTGGGGAAGCGTGTAGGGGAGTTCGACGACGGGGCCGATGAAGAAGGGCCAGAGGCTGCAGCAGCCGCCGGGCTGCGGCTCGAACGGGTCCGAGTGCGGCACCGACCCGTCATACGCGATCGGTAGCTCAGCGAGCCAGTCGAACACCCGGTACGTCGACGGAGAGCGGAACCCCTCCGCTTGGAGCTTAGCCGCGGCTCGAGCAAGGGCACCACGCTGCGCGTCGAAGTCAGCACGGGATCGGAAGAGCGATCGGTCGTGGCGAACGCCGTGGAGGCCGATCTCGAACCCGCGGTCCGAAAGCTCTCTGATGATTCCGTCGTCGACCTCGTACCAGCCCCCGACATTGAACGACGAGCGAAAGCCGAGCTCCTGCTCGAGGTCGGCGAGGTCAACTGCGTGACGCAAGCCCTCTTTCGTCTCGACATCGTGCGACATGGTCAGTGCAGCCGTGTGGCCGTGTGGCCAAAACCAGCGGAATGGAAGCTCTGTCCGGCCGGTGACTAGGCCAGCGCAGTACGCATAGAGCCTGAGCAGCCGAACAATGCTCTCATCGAACGGCCACGTAGGGAACTCAGGCGTGCGCTCCCGGCGGATGAGCAGCCTACGCGCTGCAAGCTGGAGGCGGCGCGGAACCAACGGCTTGACGCGATAAAAGGCGTCCAGCGTCCGCGGCGAGAGCTGTCTCGCGCGCGTGGACGGGCGCCATGCCTCCGATACGTAGTTGTCGTAAGCCTCGCTGAGGCTGAAGGGGATCGAGACGGACTTCGTCTCTTCATCCGAGCTCGCACGGACCATTGCGCCGTCGCCACGTGTGAACAGCGCCAGGTCGTTCCCGGGCAGGCTGCTGTGGTCGGCGGATGTGCGCGCGAAGATGCGCCAGTCGCTACCGCGAACCCAGACCGGATCGCCGCGGCCGACGTGATAAGTGATCACCCCGCTCGAGTGGATGGAATCGCTGTCCTGGTCAAGGCACTCGACGAACGGGACGGGCGTCAACGGCGCGAGAAGTCGCTCGAGCTCAGACCGCTGGTCGCTCACGCTGACGCGCCGCTGATCGAGACGCTTGGTGTCGTCAAAATCCCTTCCCCCGGTGACAAAAGCCTTCGCTCTAAGCATATTGGTTCCTCGCGGCGAGTGACGCAATGGCACTCATGCTGCATGTCGGTATTGCCCGGGTACCTATTCTCTTCCGCGTGACGAACATCCGCACGATGCTACTCGCCTCCCTTCGGGCGGCCGACGCGTACGTGGAGCGGCATGCCTTTCGCGGCTACGACCCGTACGACGCGCTCGGATCTCCGCTCTTTCGCCTCCCAGGGCTCCGCTCGAGCCGGCTGGCGCGCTTCGGCGTGCAGCAACTGGTCAAGCGCTCCCCGGTCAACGTCCGGCCTCTACTTGGAATACCCAAGGGCAGGAACCCGGTCACGTTCGGGCTGATGCTCCAGGGATATGCGTACCTCGCCGTCGCGGACCCGGAGCGAGCTCACTACTATCGCTCGCGGATCGATCTTTGCCTCCGCGAGATTTTGGCTCTCCGTTCGCTGGGGTGGAGCGGCGATTGCTGGGGCTACGACTTCGACTGGCAGGCGCGCTACGGGCGGATTCCGCCGTTCATGCCTACGGTCGTCGCGACCGGGTTCGTCACGAACGGGCTCTTCACCGCCTACGACCTTCTCGAGCTCGAGGACGCGTTCGGACCGTGCGAGAGCGCCTCCCGTTTCGTGCTCGACGACTTGAACCGGACCGTGGCGGAGGACGGGAGTTTCTCCTGGTCGTACTCGCCGCTGGACTCGCTTGTCGTGCCGAACGCGACGATGAAGGGGGCACGGCTCTGCGCACAGGTCTACTCGGTTAACGGCGACGCAGCGCTCGCCGAGGCAGCGCGGAACACGGTCCGGTTCGTGGCCGCGCACCAGCGCGGCGATGGCGCATGGCCTTACGCGGTCGGCGACCCACGGGAGTGGGTGGACAACCACCACACGGGGTACGTGCTCGACGGCCTGGACGAGTACGAGCAACGCACAGGGGACACGGAGTTCGGGGAGGTCAAGGAGCGCGGCTGGCAGTACTATCGCGAGCACTTCTTCGAGAACGGGGTCGTGCCCAAGTACTTCGACAACCGCGTCCACCCCGTAGACGCGACCGCGTGCGCCCAGTCGCTACTGACGCTGTGCCGGTTCGGCGACCTCGCGACCGCCGAGCGGGTCGCCGAGTGGGTGATCCAATACATGCAGCGGCGCGACGGCGCCTTC
>JACDAF010000028.1 GCA_013695575.1 Chloroflexota bacterium
TTGTAGTAGCCGGCGCTGCCGCAGCAGACGTCCGCGCCCCGCATCTCCACCAGCTCAAGCCCGCGCACCTTCGCGAGAAGCGCGCGCGGCTCACGATGGATCCGCTGCGCGTGCGCGAGGTGGCACGGGTCCTGGTAGGTGACGCGCATGCGTAGCTCGCCAGACGGTCCGTCGTCGCCCATCTCGTCGAGCACCTCGGTGACATCGCGGACCTTCGCCGCGAAGGCGCGCGCGCGATCCCGCCAACCCGTGTCGTCCGCGAGCAGCTCGGCGTACTCCTTCATGTGCGCGCCGCATCCGGCCGCGTCCAGCACGACGGTGTCGACTCCCGCGCGCTCGAACGCGGCGATGTTCTCGCGCGCCAGGCTGCGCGCCTGGTCTTGCGCGCCCGCATGCGTGTGGAGGGCGCCACAGCACACCTGGTCGGGGACGGCGATGACGTCCACACCGGAGCGCGCGAGCAGGCGCGCCGTCGCCGAGTGCACGTCGCCGTACGCGACGCGCATCACGCATCCGAGGAGCAGCGCGGCGCGGGAGGTGGGCGCCGCCGGGCGGCCCGGTGAGCGGTACCGCGGGCGCGTGAGCGATGGCGCGAGCGACTCGAGGCGCAGGAGACCCTTCGGCACGATGCGGTTGAACGGGTGCCGGCGCACGAGCGCGCGCAGGCCGAGCCGCTCGGGCACCGACGCCACGGTCGCGGCCACGCCAAGCGCGCGCGGCCGGGAGACGAGCCACAGGAGGAACGCCCGCAAAGGGGAGGGACGGTCGCGCCGCGCAAGGTCGGCTCGCGTGTGCTCCAGCAGCGCGCCGTACCGGACGCCGGACGGGCACACCGCCTCGCAGGCACGGCAGCCGAGGCAGCGATCGATGTGCACGCGGGTCTCCGGATGCGGCTCGATGCGGCCGTCGAACAGGGCCTGCATGAGATGGATGCGTCCGCGGGGCGACTCCGTCTCCAGTCCGGTGATGCCGTAGGTCGGGCACGCCTCCAGGCACATCCCACAGCGGATGCACTGCTGGAGTCCGTCTGCCATGTCGAACGGCGCGCTCGCGGCCACGCTAGCGTCCTGCTCCGGCCATCTCGTACGCCATCCGGCCGGGCGCGAGGACGCCGTTCGGATCGAAGCGCTCCTTCAGCGAGCGCGCGATCGCCGCCGGTGTCCGCGGCGTGCCCCAGGTCCCGACCTCTCTGCGCAGGGTGCCTGGCGCCCGCTCGACGACCAGCGCTCCGCCCTTCTCCTCGAGCACGCTTCGGAGCAGGCGCACCTCCTGTGCGCTCTCGGCCCCGAACGCGTGCATGGTCTCCACGCCGGGGTAGAGCAACCCGCCGTTCGGACCCGGAAAGATCTCGGTCGAACCGGCGGGCCAGGAGAGGCGTAGCGACGTTTCCGACTCGAGGGGCAGCGCGGCGAGGCGCTGCCAGATCCCTGGATCGTCCTCGACGAAGGGGAGGCTGGCGGAGACCTCGGCCCGGAGGCGGTCGACGACCCGGCCCGAGCCGGCGAGGCGGACCCAGACGCCGGTCCAGGAAGGAGCCCCGAGCTCGCCGGCGAGCGGGCCATGCAGGACCGCGAGCGCGTCCAGCGGAAGACCCGTGTCGAGCAGCTCACGGGTCGCGAGATACGCGTGCTCCAGCGTCGGGCTCTCCGCGCGAAGGGTGAGCTGCCGCTCCGGGATGGCGGCGAGCTTCAGCGAGACCTCGGTGATGGCGCACAGCGTCCCGAACGAGCCCGCGTAGAGCTTCGTGAGGTCGTACCCCGTGACATTCTTCACGACGCGGCCGCCGGCGCGTGTCAGTGAGCCGTCGCCGAGCACGGCCTGCACGCCGATCGTCCAGTCGCGTGGGTGGAAGTAGCGGAGGCGTGACGGCCCGCCGGCGGCGCTCGCGATGGTGCCGCCGACCGTCGCCCGCTCGTGTGCGCCGGCCTCGACGGGCCAGCGCAGGCCATGCTCGGCCAGGACCGCGGCCAGCTCAGCGAGCGTCGTTCCCGCGCGCACCGTCGCGACGAGGTCCGCCGGCTCGAACTGGACCACACCGGAAAGACCGCGCATGTCGAGGCAGATGTCGTACCGGTCCGGCGGGTCGCCGATCCCGAGCCGCGTGGTCCCGCCACACAGCACCATCGCCTGCTGCGAGGCGTTCGCGCCGCGGATGGCATCGACGACGTCTTCGACGCGCTCAGCGCGGACCACCTGGCGCGGGGCCACCCCGTCTATTTCCATCCCCGGTCCCGGCTCTGACCTCGCCTGCGCCGGCGGCTCGCCTAGATCCACATCCCCTCCGCCAGGCCACGCTTGATGCGCTCCGTCGGGATCGCGGCACACTGCGCTCCGCCAGGGAAGACCTTGCCCGGGTTCATGACGCGCTCCGGATCGAACGCGTCGCGTCCACGTTGCATCGCCTCGAGGTCCTCCGGCGCATACACCCAGAACATGAAGTGGTTCTTCTCGAGGCCGATCCCATGCTCGCCGGAGAGCGCTCCCCCCGCGTCGATCGCGACCTTCAGGATCTCGGCGCTCGCCTCCATCACGCGTTCGATCTTCTCCTCGCGGGCGTCGAAGAGCAGGATCGGGTGAAGGTTGCCGTCACCGATGTGGAACATGTTCGCCGTGATGAGGCCGTAGCGGGCCGCGATCGCGTTCACCTCACGGAGCACCGCCGGTACCTTGCTCCGGGGAACGACCGCGTCGTGGAGGTAGTTGTTCGGCTTGATCCTTGCGAGAGCCGGATAGCCCATCTTGCGCGCCTTCCACAGCAGGTCGCGCTCTGCCTGCGATCGCGCCATGCGCACGTCGAACGCGCCGTGCTCGCGGCAGAGCGACCCGATGGCGTCGGCAGCGTCCTCGCACTCCTCGCGGAGCCCCTCGACCTCGACGAGCAGGAGCGAGCCCGCCTCCGGCGGCAGGTGCACGTCGAACGCGGCGTTCACCGCCTCGATCGTGACGCGGTCCAGCATCTCCATCGCGGCCGGAACGATGCCCGTCGCGATGATCGCCGTGGCGGCGCGAGCGCCGGCGTCGATGTCCGGGAACAGCGCGGTGAACGTCCGGACGTCCTCGGGGAGCGGGAGCAGCCGCACCCATGCCTTCGTGACGATCCCGAGGGTCCCCTCGCTCCCCACGATGAACGGGACACAGTCGTAGCCGGGGAGCTCCGGGGCACGGCCGCCGAAGCTCGCCACGGTCCCGTCCGCGAGGACCATCTCCACGCCGAGGACGTGGTTCACGACCGAGCCGTACCGCAGCGCGTGGGGCCCACCAGCGTTCGTGCCGATATTTCCGCCGATGCTCGACGCACGCTGGCTTGCCGGATCAGGGGCGAAGAACAGGCGGTGCTGACGCGCCGCGCGCGAGAGCTCCAGGTTCACGACGCCTGGCTCGACGAGCGCGGCGCGCGCCTGCGGATCGATGCGGATGATCCTGTCGAGCCGGTTCGTCGATACCACGAGCGCTCCGGCGCAGGCGACGGTGCCTCCCGACAGCCCGGTCCCGGCGCCCCGCGCCACGACGGGCACGCTCGCGGCCTTCGCCGCGCGGACGACGCCCGCGACCTCCTCGGCCGTCGCAGGCACAACGACCGCGCTCGGCGGCTGCCGGTCGAAGCCGGCGTCGTACTCGAAGACGATCAGGTCGTCGGGCCGCCAGAAGACGTTGTCCTGGCCGCAGATGCGCTGAAGCTCCGCCACGAGAGCGCTAGGCATGATCCTCGATCCAGACGGACCCGTCGTCGGTGTGCTCCTTCTTCCAGATTGGGACAACGCTCTTCAGCTCGTCGATCGCGGCCCGCGCCGCGGCGAACGCCGCGTCGCGGTGGGCCGCCGCCGCGGCGACGATGACGGCCATCTCGCCGACATCGAGCTCCCCGACGCGGTGGTGCATCGCGATGCGGGCACCATGCCTGCTCTCGAGACGTGCTGCGATCTCGTGCATCTTCGCCGCGGCCATCTCCGGATACGCCTCGTAGTCGAGCCGTGTCACGCGCTGTCCACGGTTGCGCTCGCGCACCGTGCCGATGAACACGACGATGCCTCCGTGCTCGGGGGCCTGTACGGCGTCGAGCACGGCGTCGATCGAGAGACGTGTGTCGGTCACCTGGATCCGGTCCTCTCGCGCGGTGACGCCGCCGGACACAGGCGGGATGAGGGCGAGCTCGTCGCCCTCGGCGAGCTGCGAGTCGGCGTCGACGTACTCTCGGTTGCGCGCCGTCAGGACGCGGCCGCCGCGTGCGATCCCGGGATGCTTGCCGACGATCGCCGCCAGCGCGTCCCGAACCGCGGCACCCGGCGCGAGCTCCAGCTCAAAACGCGATACGCCTGCCGCATCCCGGTACGAGGCGAAGAGGCGTACGTCGATGCGCATGCGTTTGAGTATGTACGCACGCGGTCACGCATTGCGCGTGCGACAATCTTTCTCCAACATGGATCTCGGCGCGGCGCTGTCCGGCATCGCGCTCACGCTCGCCCTCCTCTTCGTCAACGCGTTCTTCGTGGCGGCGGAGTTCGCGATCGTGCGCGTCCGCGGGACCCAGCTCGACGAGCTCGCGACCGCCGGAAGCACACGTGCGCGGCTGGGCGCGCACATCTCCGATCACATCGACGCCTACCTCTCAGCCTGCCAGGTCGGCATCACCGGGGCGTCGCTCGCGCTCGGGATCGTGGGTGAGCCTGCCGTCGCGAGGCTCATCGAGCCCCTGTTCGGATGGCTGCTCGAGCGGTCGGAGGTCGCCTTCCACTTCGTGAGCTTCACGATCGCGTTCGCGGCGATCACGTACCTGCATATCGTCGTCGGGGAGCAGGCGCCGAAGTACCTCGCGATCCAGCGTGCGCTCCCGACCACCCTGTGGTCCGCGCACCCGCTCCACTACTTCTTCCGGCTCATGTATCCGTTCATCTGGTTCGTGAACACGAGCGCGAACGGGATCCTGCGGCTCATGGGGATCAAGCCTGGCGATGAGCTCGAGGCGCACAGCGAGGAGGAGCTCAAGATGCTCGTCGCGGTGTCGACGCGAAAGGGCATCCTTCAGGAGTCAGAGCGGGTCCTCATCGGCAACGCGCTCGACTTCGCGGATACCTACGTGCGTCAGGTCATGATCCCGCGTACCGAGATTGTCGCCGTTCCCGATGACACGCCGATCGCAGGCCTCTACGAGATGGCGAAGCTGCATCCGTTCACCAGGTATCCGGTCTACCGTGGTGACCTCGACCACGTGGTGGGCCTCGTGCACCTGAAGGACCTCGTCAGCCGCGACCCGCGCGGCGGGACCGCAGCTCAGGTCATGCGCGCCGTCCCGATCGTGCCCGAGACCATGCGCCTCGACCAGGCGCTGGCGGAGTTCCGCCGCCAGCGCACGCAGCTGGCTATCGTCGTGGACGAGTTCGGTGGCACCGCTGGGCTCATCACGGTCGAGGACATCGTCGAGGAGCTGGTGGGCGAGGTGCAGGACGAGCACGACCGGGAGACGCCGCAGTTCGTCCTGGAGGCAGGAGGCGCCCACCTCATCGACGGCCTGGCGCCGCTCGATGCGGTGCGCGAGCGCCTCGGACTGGAGCTCGCCGAGGAGCCCTACGACACGGTCGGCGGCCTGGTATTCGGGCGCCTCGGCCGCGTCGCGGACGTCGGGGATGCGGTCGACGTCGAGGGCCATCGCCTGGAGGTGACGAACGTCGACGGACGCCGGGTCGCCCGGGTCCGCGCGCGCCGGCTCGCGGCGCCGTCGTGATCGACGAGCCCGAGCTCCGCCGGGTGCTCGGACACTTCGCGACCGGTGTGAGCGTGGTCACGACCGCACGGGAGGGAGAGCCCCACGGGCTGACGGTGAACTCGTTCGCCTCGCTCTCGCTCGATCCACCGCAGGTCATCGTGTGTCTCAAGCGCGAGAACCGCTCGCACCCGGCGTTCGCTGAAGCGAGCCACTTCGCGGTGAACGTGCTGGCCGAGGACCAGATCCATCTCGCCCGGCTGTTCGCCAGCATGCGCGAGTCGAAATTCGCGGATCTCGAGTACGCGCCAGGCGCCGCTTCCGGCGCTCCGCTTCTGGCGGAGGCTCATGCGTGGCTCGAATGCGAGGTGAGCGGGCGGATCGCCGCGCACGGTACGCACACGATCGTGATCGGCCGGCTGCTCGGCTACTCGCTCGGTGACGCGCCGCCGCTGGTCTTCCATCGGGGACGCTATCACCGCCTGGGCGACCCGCTCTAGCTCATCCCCACGCCTCGGCGTGCACGACCATGAGCAGCGGCCGGACCTGGCGTCGTCGCGGTCCTCCTGATTAGCGGCCGAAGAGCGTCCTGATCCCCGCGGTGAACTCCGCGAGGCGTCCCGCCCAGTGGTCCTGCGTGCGCGGGTCGACGAGGACGAGCAGTCCCATCGCAGCCGCGGCGACCACGCCGCTGAGGAGCACGAACGCGATGACGCTCGAGCGGAGCGACAGGCCCCGCGCGTCGCTCACGAGCGGCTGCGCAGCCGTGCCACCACGTTGTCGAGGCGGGCGCGCGAGATCGTGAGGAACTTCGCCAGGTTCTGGCGATCCCCGTCGCCGATCGCCCCTTCGGCCTCACCGCTGATGGCCCGCGCGAGATCCGCCAGCGCCTCGTTGAGCTTGCGCGTTGCCGCGAGGAGCGCGTCGTCCCTGAGCTTCGGGATCTCCGGTGCGGGTCTGGGCTCGGTGGCCTTCGGGTCGAGGACGCGAGCGACGCGATCCCGCAGGCGGACAAGCGTCAGCTGGCCCTCGAGCACCTGCTTCACGAGGAGCCGGCGGCGCTTCTTGTCCTCGATCTTCATGAGCTCGTAGGCGTGGGTGATGGTGTCGTACCGTTGGGTCACCATCTCGCGCACGTCATCCGGCGCGGACGCAAGCCGCAGGCGGTTCTCGACGTAGCCCTTGTCCTTCCCGAGCTTCGTGGCGAGGTTCCGGATCGAGTAGCCGAGCTCACCCGTCATCTTCTTGTAGATCACGGCCTCGTCGAGTGGGGATAGGTCCTCCCGCTGCAGGTTCTCGATGAGCGCGATCTCGAGCGCGGTCGCGTCGTCGAACCGCTCCACGATGGCCGGGATCGACTCCTTGCCCGCGATCTTCGACGCGCGCCAGCGACGTTCACCGGCGATGATCTGGAACTCGTCGCCGGCGGGGCGGACGAGGATCGGCTGGAGGATGCCGTGCTCGCGGATCGATGCCGCGAGCTCGTTCAGCGTCTCCTCGTGGAACGTCATGCGCGGCTGCTGGGGGTTCGCGACCACCTTGCCGATCGGCAGGTCACGGACCGCCGTTGGGGCACGCGCGCCGAGCAGCCGGACGATCCCAGCCTGCGAATCGGTCTCCTGCTGGAAGATCCGGCTGCCGGCGTCCTTGAACGACTTGCCCTTACCGCTGCTGAGCATCCAACACCTCCCGCGCGAGCTCTCTGAACGCCTTCGCGGCGTCCGACCGCGGTTCGTACACGGTGATCGGCACGCCCGCCGTTGGCGCTTCGCCGACCTTGACGGACTGCCGGATGACGGTGTTGAAGACCTGATGATCACCGATCTCCTTCAACGACTGCAGCATGTCACGCCCGAGGATCGTGCGGCCGTCGTAGAAGGTCGGCAACAGCCCGAGGATCTTGAGACTTGGGTTGAGCCTCGTCTGGACGGTCTTGATGATCCGGATCAGCGCCGCCACGCCTTTGAGCGCGTAGTACTGCGTCTGCACCGGGATGATCACGCCGTCCGCCGCGACCAGCGCGTTGACGGTGAGCAGCCCGAGCGTCGGCGGGCAGTCGATGAGGACGTGGTCATAGCGGTCGAGGGTCTCGGGTGTCAGCTTGTCCCGTAGGGTCATCTCGCGGCCGATCGCGCTGAACAGCTCCACCTCGGCCGCAGAGAGCTCGATCGTGGTCGGTGCGATCTCGAGGCCCTCCGTGCGGCTCGGCCGGATGATCGCGTCCAGCGGCACCTCGCCGTTGATGAGGACATCGGCCATGCTCCGCTGGACGGTGTTGAGATCGATACCGAGGCCGACCGAGAGGTTCGCTTGCGGATCGAGGTCGATGCAGAGGACGCGCTTGCCGAGCTCCACCAGCGCGCCAGCGAGGTTGATGGCGCAGGTCGTCTTCCCGACGCCGCCCTTCTGGTTCGCGAGTGCGATGACCTTGCCCAAGCACTTCCTCCGCGCCCCGTACGGCGAACCGTACCAGCGTCAGCGCGTGGAAGCCCGCGCCGCTCGGGAGTCTACCGGCGTCGCGTGCGAGCAGACTGCGCCGGCCGGACACGGCCCCTTCGACCGGCCGACCGTGCGCCAGAGGCGCGTCCGTCGTCGACTGCCAGCGTATGCAAGCATCCGCTGCAGCCTCCTAGGGCCCGTAGCTCAGTGGTTAGAGCGGCGAACTCATAATTCGCTGGTCCCAGGTTCGAATCCTGGCGGGCCCACGGAATTCCTTTAGCAATACTGGATGGCCCACGCCGCGACAGGGGAGTGGGACTATGCTTGCGGCCGAAATTGTCTTGCGGGGGAGAACATATGGGCAAGGTAGAGGACACGCTCAAGAAACTCACGAAGGCGATGAACGACCACGATGCGAAGGCGGTCTCCGCGCTTTACGCGGACGATGCCGTGGCGTACGACCCGTTCTATCCCGAGCCGCTGCGCGGCCGGCAAGCGATCGAAGAGGACGCAGCGAACACGTTCAAGGCATTCTCGGATCTTCGGGTCGAGGTATTCAACGTTATCGAGAAGGACGACCGCAACGGCGCGGCCGAGTATTCGTACAAGGGGATGAACGACGGACCTCTTGCCACACCGGGTGGCGATATCCCAGCGACCAACAAGAAGTTTGACATGCGTGGCGGCGGCTTCGGGAAGCTGAACGAGGATGGCCTGATCGTGGAGGAGCGCCGCTACTACGACACGGGGCAGCTGATGCAGCAGCTCGGGCTCAGCGGTGCGCCGCCGACCGCAGCGAAGGACGCTCGCTAGACGTCTTTGGGACCGGAAGCCCCGCCCCCTCCTGGACGAGGGCGGGGCTTCTGCGCGTCCACGATCACGAGCCTCAAATGATCGGCCCGAAGCGCCAGGTGGCGCGCTCGCGTTAGAGCCACGAGCTCGCGCGCTGCGGCATCTGCGGCTCGGGCGTGTTCTATGGACGCGCCTCGTCCATGAGCTCTCGTGTTTCGTACTCT
>JACDAF010000320.1 GCA_013695575.1 Chloroflexota bacterium
CTGAGAGACAGACTGTGTGCCTCGCTGCGGAAGTGGATCTGGATGGGGAAGGCCTCGGCGACGAAGAAGACGAGGACGAAGCTCCACCAGGGGATGCCGATCGGAGAGGCGGGCGGCTCCAGACCGGAAAGGAGGAACACGTAGAGGACGAAGGCGGCCGTCGCGGTGCCGCAGACCAGGCCGAGAACCGACACCTTGCGCCCACGAGTGAGCGCTGAGACTCCGCGCCCCGCAGCGCCCGCTGCGGTCAGGCCCATGAGTCCACTCCGAGGTTGGCCGGCACCGACCTGCTCGGCCGATTACGGGCTGACGGATCGGCGCTGAGGCCGACGACGGATGATCCTGCCGATCCGGTTTGCCACTCAGCTGTCGTCATCGTCTCGCTTTCCGCACGGTTGCCCCGCACGAGCCGCAGTCGGGGGAGACGGAGCTCGAGCACCCGGCTACCCGTTCCTAACGTATGCGGGTGGATCCGCCGAGCGTCCCCCCTACGGGGGGTAGGCCCGGCCTTACGCTTGTCGGGGTCGTCCGCGCATCGCCATAGCCCCAGCTAGAGGGTCTAAAGCATCTCGCGGCCTGTGCCGATTGCGAGAGGGCCTATGGATCTCACAGCCGTGCTTCGGCATGCGGTCGAGTCGGGTGCCAGCGACGTCCACTTCAAGCTCGGCAAGCCCCCGGTCATGCGCTACGACGGCGTGCTGGTAGCGACGTCCGAGTTTCCACCTCTCGGAGATGCGGAGCTCGCGTCCGTCCTCGATCGGGTGACCGCGACGGCCCCTCGGCGGCGACAGGAGTTCGACGAGACGGGCGACCTCGACATCGCGTACTCGGAGCCCGAGCTGCCGCGTTTCAGGGGCAATGGTTTCAGGCAGCGAGGTGCTGTATCCCTTGCGTTCCGCATCCTCGGGGACACGATCCCGAGCTTCGAGGAGCTGCATCTGCCCGCGGGCGTCGCACGGCTCGCAGACGAGCAGCGTGGCCTCGTTCTCGTGACGGGGGCGACGGGATCGGGGAAGTCGACGACGCTCGCGGCGATGCTCGACCACATCAACCGTACGCGCCAGCTGCACATCGTCACGATCGAGGACCCGATCGAGATCCTCCACGCGGATCACGGGTGCATCGTGAGCCAGCGAGAGGTCGGCCTCGACACCGATAGCTTCAGACAGGGTCTTCGGCGCGTCCTCCGACAAGACCCGGATGTGATCCTGATCGGCGAGCTCCGGGATGGAGAGACGGCCCGAGTCGCTCTCCAGGCCGCGGAGTCCGGCCATCTCGTCCTCTCGACTCTCCATACGCTTGACGCTGCGGAGACGATCGGCAGGATGGTCGAGCTCTTTCCTCCGGGAAAGCAAGGACAGACCGCCGCGATTCTCGCCGGCGTGCTGCGAGGCGTCATCAGTCAGCGGCTGATGCCGCGGGCGGGCGGAGGTCGAGTCCCCGCCGTCGAGGTGATGGTCTCGAACGCACGCATCGCCGATCTGATCCGCGAGCTGCGCTCGGATGGCATCCCGGCGGCGATCGGGGAGGGCGAGTTCTACGGTATGCAGACGTTCTCGAAGGCCCTCGTCGATCTCGTCCTCGCCGGGCTCGTCGACCGCGAGACCGCGTCGAATGCCGCGACCAACAAGCATGACTTCGAGATCGATGTCGCGCAAGCGCTGAAGAGCCGCGCGGCCCACGGCTCCGATTCCGACGACGACCAGCCGGAGCCACAGCAAGTAGGGCCCGGCCTCCGACTCGCTGGCGCCTGAAGATGACCCGCCTGCCTGGACGTGCTCCCGACCTGCGGAGCCAGAGCGGCTACTCGCTCATCGAGCTCATGACGGTGATGGCGATCCTCGGGCTCGTTCTCGCGGGTCTGACGGCCATGTTCCAGGCCGGCGTCCGTGCCGAGGTGCGATCGAGCCGAGAGTTCCAGGCGCAACAGAATGCACGGCTCGCGATGGACAAATTGCGCCGCGAGCTGCACTGCGCGAACGCGATCTCGGCGCCGAATGGAACAGCGGTCGCCGCGGTCAGCGTCACGCTCCCGACCGCCTGCCCCGGCACGGCCGCGACCGTGACCTATGCGACGGTCGCGGTGTCAGCCGGCCGCTGGCAGCTCACTCGGGCTGCAGATGCCGGCTCTCCCGTGGTCGTCGCCGACTACCTGACCGCCGAAACCCCGTTCACGTACTACATCCCGGCGACCGGGACGCTCGGCCGGCTACGCGTCGACCTCCCCGTGAACCTCAACCCCACAGACGCGAGCACCGAATGGCGGCTCCAAGACGACATCGTGCTGCGCAACTCCATCCGGCTGTGATGGCGACCTCGAACGAGGGAGATCCGGCCTCCCCCGGCGGAGGGACGACTGCTCGCCGAGCAGCGCCGAGACTGAGAGTCCGGTCTAGGTCGGAAAGGACAATCATGCGGCTACGGTTCAGAGACGAGAGCGGCGTCGCCTTGGTCATGGCGGTGTGGATCCTCGCGTTCCTGATGCTCACGGGCTCGTCGCTCGTCTTCTATGCAGGCTCGGGGGCGAGCCATGCGGAGGTGTCGACGGAGGATGCGCGAGCCCTCAACCTCGCCGAGGCGGGGGAGAACTACGCGCGCGCCATCCTCTATAACGCCGCGGATCCCGAGCTGTCGAGCGCGGTCGGGCCCGGCTCGCTGACGCTCGAGGGGGGAACGGTGGGCTACTCGGGGACGTACGACTCGACGACAAAGATTTGGACGCTGACCGGCACCGGCACGCACTTGAACCCGACGGGAGCAGCGACCCCGATCTCGCGAACGGTCTCGAGCCAGGTGCTCGTCGCCAGCTCGAGTGGCATCGGGCTCGCGTGGGGGTATGTCTTCGCCGACACGACGAACTGCACGACGCTCGGAAACAACGTCACCATCGACGCCCCCATCTACGTGCGAGGAGACCTCTGCATGCAGGACTCGGCACTGATCACGGCCGATCTGGTGCAGGTACGGGGCAAGGTGCAGATCACGGAGTCGGCGTCGATCGGGACCGCGGCCGCGCCGGTGGCGGCGGTCGCCGTCGGGGGCGGTTGCCGGTATCCCTGGAGCGGCTCCTACGTCACCCCCTGCACGTCGGCGCAGAAGGTCTACCGAACCGCGTTCTCCCCCATCGTTCTCGATCTGGCGAAGCCTGCGTTGGACTTTCCGAGCTGGTACGCGAACGCCAAGCCGGGGCCGATGAGCCAGACCTGCACCGTTGGGAGCTTCCCCGGCCAGTTCGACAACGACGGGACGTTGAATCGAAGCAACCCCATGCAAAACCTGTTCCCGAGTGTCCCGTACGACTGTCAGGTCCGGCTCGGCGGACCGCTGGGTCCGGTCCTGGGCCGGATTGCCTATACGCCGGGCAGTCCGGGGATCTTCTACATCCAAGGCGTCGTGTTCTTCGACGGCAAGCTCGAGTTCGCCGGAAACTTCGCCGGAAACAAAGACGTCGTCTACGTCGGCCGCGGGTCGATCTACGCGTCCGACACGATCACGATCCGCAACCACGTGAGGTTCTGCGCTTCGGTCGGCTGTGACGCGACGCTCTGGAATCCGAACGTGAACCTGCTGCTGCTCGCCAGCGGCGCACTTTCGCCGATCAGCTTCATTGTCGAGAACAACACGACGTGGCACGGCGCGATCTACGCCGTCAACGACTACTCGCAGGGCAGCAGCGCCATCGTCTGCGGGCCGATCATCGCGCAGGAGCTCTTCATCGAGAACAACACGGACATCTGCTACGTGCCGTTCACCGTCGGCGTTCCGGGTTTGCCCTGGAACTCGACTCCGACGATCCAGCTCGTGAACGTGCCCGACAGCTACACGACCGACTAGGCGCCACTACAGAGGTGGCTGCGCAATGCCGATTCCTTCCGTGGTGAGTCGCGGTAACTCCTCAACCGGCGCACGCGTCCGCAGCGAGCAGGGCTTCGGCCTGGTCGAGCTGCTCGCGGCCATGATGATGCTGATGGTCGGCATCCTCGCGCTCTTCGCGATGTTCGAGTCGGGGATCCGCACGATCAAACGCGCGAGCACGGTCACGACTGCGGGTGCGCTCGCAGACCGCGAGATGGAGAACATGCGCGCGATCCGGTACGACTCGATCGGCCTGCCCGAGCCCCTCGTCGTTGCGGCGGCCGCACCCTATTCGTCCGATCCGGCGTATCAGGCGACCCCTGCGAACCGAGTCGCGCTGAATGCCTGCGGAACCGCGCCCTGCACGACGAAGGTGCCGGTACAGACGTTGACCGGCGCCGACGGCAAGAGCTATCGGGTCGACACCTACATGACCTGGCAGACGATCACGGGAGGGCGAGCGGTGAAGCTCGTGACGATCGTCGTCCGCGACGGGGCCGACACGAACAAGGTCTGGGCACGAACCGCGTCCTCGTTCGACGCTTCGACCGGCGAGTAGGCAGTGAACGCTGCCGCCGCAGTCTTCGTTCTCGCTCCGGCGCTCGCGCTCGGAAGCTTCTTGAACGTCGTCGCGGCACGGGTGCCCGAGCGTCGGTCGCTACTCCGCCCGCCCTCGTCCTGTGGAAGCTGCGACCGGGAGATCCGCTGGCGCGACAACGTCCCCGTTCTCTCCTATTTCCTCCTACGCGGGCGTTGCAGGCACTGCGCGGCGCGGATCTCACCGCTCTATCCGGCGGTGGAGGCGGGAACGGCTGCGCTGGCAGTCGCGTGCGTGGTGGCCTTCGGCCCGACCGTCTACGCGGCGCTCGCGGTCGGCTTCTGCGCGCTCCTGGTCACCCTCTCGGCAATCGACGTCCAGCACCGAATCGTCCCGAACCGCATCGTGCTGCCCGCGGCGGTTTTGGTCTTGGTGGCCCGGACGCTGCTCGATCCGAGCCCCGAGTGGCTCCTCGGTGCCGTGGGAGCAGCCGGATTCCTGTTTCTCGCTGTTCTCGCGTATCCGAAGGGGCTCGGCATGGGCGACGTGAAGCTCGCTCTGCTCCTGGGCGCGATGCTGGGCGCGGGGGTTTCCGCGGCGCTCTTCATCGGGTTTCTCGCGGGTCTCGTCCCGGCAGTCGTCCTCGTCGCGAGACACGGATCGGCTGCGCGCAAGATGGCCGTTCCGCTCGTGCCGTTCCTGTCCGTCGGCGCCGTCATCGCCCTGTTCTTCGGCGAGCGTCTGCTGGACGGTTATCTCACATTGTTCTAGCTAGAAGCTGTCAAGCCGGGGTCGGGCGCTGCCGATAACCCGTTCGAGGGACAGATGAGAAAGCCGTCATGAAACTTCGTCCAACCGGGCACGACGGGCCGGACGCCACTGCGTCCGGGCAATCGGTCGCTGGACCCTTCGGCGTCAACGAGACGGCGGAGCTGGTGCTCGACCTGATCGGCCCGACCGAGCTCGTCGGGCAGGACGCGCTCACGCTCGTTCGCGGACGAACGGCCCAGGGAGGAGTCTCGGTCACCGACGCCCTCATCGAGGAAGGCGCAGCGGCGGCCGACGGCGTCGCCCGCATGCTCGCAACCCGGCACCATCTTCCACTGGTTGACATCGCGTCGTCCGGAGTTGCGGCCGACGCGGCGCAGATGATCCCCGTGAACACACTCGAGCGCGCGGTCGCAGTTCCCTACGCCTTCGAAGACGACGTGCTCAAGGTCGTCGTCGCCGACCCCGGAAACCTGCACGCGATCGACGAGCTTCGCCTTGCCACCCGCCATCCGCTCGAGCTCGCCGT
>JACDAF010000343.1 GCA_013695575.1 Chloroflexota bacterium
CTCCCGCAGTTCATCAACGTGCTCTGGGGCGAGATGAGCCTGGTCGGCCCCAGCCCGGAAGAGGTGGGTCTCGTCGAGCGCTACACACCGGACGCGAGGGTTCGACTCGACGTGAAGCCGGGATTGACCGGCCCGATGCAGGTCTACGGAAGGGGCCAGCTCACGTTCGCGGAGCGGCTCGCCGTCGAGCGCGACTACGTCGAGAATCTTTCGATCGGGAGAGATCTCCGGATCATGGGAATGACGCTGGGGGTCATCCTCGGCCGCCGCGGCGCCTACTAGCCGCTCCATGCGCCTCCGCATCGCGTATATCGCTTCCCGGTGGGACTACGGCGATCCCGCCCGCGGGCTCAGCTTCGAGGAGACGAACTTCCGGAGCGCACTCGAAGGGATGGGGCATGGCGTCCATCCCTACGACTTCATCGCACGCCACAAGCAGCTCGGCAAGCGCACGATGAACGACGAGCTGCTCCAGTTCGTGGCGGACATGTCTCCCGACGTCGCGGTGTTCGTCCTTTTCAAGGACGAGATCGACATCGAAACCGTCCGCTCGCTCACTGCATCTGGCGTTCGGACGTTCAACTGGTTCTGCGACGACCACTGGCGCTTCGATTCGTTCTCCCGCCACTACGCTCCGGCCTTCTCGCTCGTCTCTACGACGCACGCCGAATCGGTCCCGCGCTATCACCGGATGGGCTGTCAGAACGTCGTGCTCAGCCAGTGGGCCTGCAACCGCTACGGCTACGGCAGGCGCGCCGAACATCTCACTCACGACGTGACCTTCGTTGGGCAGCCCTACGGGAACCGTCGCGCGACGGTCAGGCGGCTCTGCACGGCCGGATTCGACGTCCACAGCTGGGGCTATGGATGGAAGAGTGGCCGTCTCGAGCACGCGGAAATGGTTCAGGTCTTCGGATCGAGCCGTATCAACCTGAACCTCTCGAACGCTTGGCGCGAACGCTTGTGGAGAAGGCGGCCGGCGGTCGGGCAGATCAAGGCGCGCATCTTCGAGATCGCCGGATCGGGCGGATTCGTCCTGACCGAGCGTGCGCCTCATCTCGCCGACTACTTCGAGCTCGAGCACGAGCTGTCGACGTTCTCGGACGAGGACGAGCTCGTCGAGAAGGTCGCGTACTGGCTGGCCAATGAAGAGGAGCGGCGCTCCGTCGCCGACGCCGGCTACCGGAGAGTGATGTCCGAGCACACCTACGACCACCGATTCATGGAGATCTTCCGTGCCCTCGAACTTGGACCTTGATGCGGTCGTATGCACGAAGGACCGTCCGCAGGAGCTGGCCGAGTGCCTTCGTCTTCTCGCGGCTCAGAGGGAACAGCCCGCGCGCGTCATCGTCGTGTGTGCGGGAGGGCCGGATGCGGACCGGGCGATCATGGGATCGATTCCGTTCGAGCTCCACCGCACGAGGGCAGGGCTTCCAGCGCAGCGCAACGTCGCTCTCGCCCTTGCCGGCGCCGACCTCGTCGGCTTCTTCGACGACGACGTCGCGCTCGAGCCGGGCTACGTGGAGGCCGTCACCGACTGGTTCGCAGCGCACCCTGAGTGCGTGGGCGTCACCGGAAACATCGTCAACGATCCGTCTCGGGCCACCCTCTCGCGTGTCTTTCGCTCGCTGTTCGCGCTGGCGAACGACGACGGGAAGGTCCTATCCTCGGGCGATGCCATGTACCTGCACCACCCCACCGCGCCGACCCGCGTCGACGTCCTCTCGGGGTCGAACATGGTCGTTCGGCGCGCTGCCGCAGCCGGACTCGGCTTCGACGAGGCGCTCGAGGGCTACGCCTACATGGAGGACGTCGACTTCTCGATGCGGCTTTCGCGCAAAGGCGAGCTCTGGGCACTTCCCCACGCGCGACTCACGCACGCAAAGAGTGAGACTGCGCGGATTCCGCAGCGACACTACGTCGAGCAGGTGTTCGCCAATGGCGCGTACCTGTTCGGCAAGCACCGGCGAGAGTTCGGCTTCGGCCGGATCGCCTTTGCCCGCCGGGTGGTCGGAAGGACGATCGCCTATGTGCTCTTGAGCGTCGCCCGGCGATCGAGTGAGCCGACACTGGGAACGGTCAGAGGTCTCGCGCGTGTACCGAGCATGGTCCGAAATGGACGCGCGCATGTCGGCGACTGAGCCCGTCCCGCGGCGCATCCTCGTTCCCTTTCTCGTCCGCGCGGGTGTGTACGTCGGTGAGCTCAACGCCGGAGAGCGGATCGCCCTCGCCGCGATGCTCGCAACCCCGTTCGCCCTGTACGTGGACTACCGAACCGGCGCGGCGTTGGTCGAGGACCTGGTTCAGTATCAGCCGATCGGAGAGGCGGCGGGCCGTCTCGTCTCGTACCACCAGGTCTTCGGATGGACTCAGGTCGTCTGGCTGGCGGCGGGCGCCGGAATAGCGGCCTTCCGGGGGACACGCGACGCCTTCCGTTCGTTGCCACTGGTTCTTCTCGCAGCTCTGCTCGCGCTGATTCTGGGCGTCACGCTGGCGCTCGGGGGCATCGATCGCACGACCGTCGTTGCCCTCGGGGCGACGTTGCTGCCGCTCATCGCGATGACGGCCGTTCTCACGGGGCCGTCGTTGCGGCAAGAGATCCGCCGGGTGCTCGTAACGATCTTCGTTAGCGAATGCGCTGCGATCGTCGCTCTCTCGTTCGCAAAGAAAGCGCTGGCCGGGCGAGCG
>JACDAF010000348.1 GCA_013695575.1 Chloroflexota bacterium
GTGTCCCGCTCCGGAAGCCTGCACGGGATCGTGGCGAACGTCCGTGACTGCTCGGATGTGTTCCCCACGCTCGCCGCGATCGCGGCGTGCGCCGAGACACCGACCGAGCTCGCCGGGATCTCGCACACTCGGCAGCAGGAGAGCGATCGCATCGGCGCGGTGGCGCGGGCGTTGCGCGCGCTCGGGGCTGGCGCGACCGAGTTCACTGACACGATCCGGATCGAGCCGGGCCCGCTCCACGGCGCGATCGTCGACGCCGCCGACGATCACCGGATCGCGATGGCGTTCTCGATCCTCGGCCTTCACGTCCCCGGGATCGCGATCGACGGGGCCGAGTCCGTCGCCAAGACCTTTCCCGGCTTCTACGACATGCTTCGGGACCTCTCGCGGTGACCCGCTTGACCACAGCAGCGGTCGGCCGCAGGATGTCCCCCATGCGGGGCTATCGGCAGGACGTGTTTGGCGAGGCCGCCTATGGCGCGGCCAGCTTCGCGTCTGCCACGGAGATCGCACAGAGCTAGGTCACAGCGAGAGACACAGTGAGGGATCCGGCAGGCGTGGAGCAGGCTCCACGCTTTTTTGCTGCCTGAGAGGAGACCGACACGAGCGAGCGGAGCACGGCGTGCAGGGGCATCCGCGGGGCGACCGTCGTCGACGAGCGCGGCGTCGAGGCGGCGACGCTCGAGCTGCTGAGTGCGGTCGTCGCCCGCAACGGCTGCGCGCTGGAGGACCTCGCCGCTGCGATCTTCACCGTGCCCGACGACCTGCCGGATGCGAACCCTGCTGCTGCAGCGAGGGCGCATGGCTGGGATCTCGTCCCGCTGCTGCTGGTCCAAGAGCACGGTGGCGCGACAGCGATCGCGCGTTGCCTGCGCGTCCTCGTGCTGTGGAACACCACGCGAACGCAGGCCGAGATCCGCCACACCTATCTCGGCCCGGCGGCCGGGCTCCGGCCGGACCTCGCGGGAGGTACGTCGTGATCGTCATGAAGGCCGACGCCAGCGAGCGCGAGCTCGATCTCGTGCTGCGAAGGATCGAATCGCTCGGCTTCCGCCCGCATCTGTCCCGCGGCGTGGAGCGGACCGTCGTCGGCGTCGTCGGAGATGAGCGGCAGTACGAGGCCGAGATCTTCGAGGAGCTCCCTGGCGTCGAGCGCGTCGTCCGCATCCTCCACCCGTACAAGCTCGCCAGCCGGGACTTCCAGGCGGCGGACCGGGTCATCACGCTGTCCAACGGCGCGCAGCTCGGCGGGCGCGACGTGCTCGTGATGGCGGGACCGTGCGCGGTCGAGAGCGAGGATCAGCTGCGTACGACAGCCGCGCTCGTGGCGGCCGCCGGGGTACGCGTGCTTCGCGGCGGCGCGTTCAAGCCGCGGACGTCCCCCTACTCCTTCCAGGGCCTCGGCATCGAGGGACTCCGGCTGCTGCGGCGGATCGCGGACGAGCACGGCATGGCCGTGATCACCGAGGTCATTACCTCAGAGGATGTCCAGCTCGTCGCGGAGCACGCCGACATCCTGCAGATCGGCGCTCGGAACATGGCGAACTACGCGCTCCTGCGCGTCGCGGGCGGCGCGGGGCGGCCGGTGCTGCTGAAGCGCGGGCTCGGATCGACGGTCGACGAGCTGCTCCAGGCCGCGGAGTACCTCCTGGCGCACGGCAACCAAGACGTGGCCGTCTGCGAGCGCGGCATCCGCACGTTCGAGACATCGACGCGATTCACCCTCGATATCAACGCCGTGCCCGTCCTGAAGTCGCTCACGCATCTTCCGGTCGTCGTCGACCCGAGCCACGCAATGGGGCGACGTGACCTCGTTCCGGCGATCGCGCGCGCGGCGGTGGCGTGCGGGGCGGATGGGCTCCTGGTGGAGGTGCATCCCGACCCGGCCTCGGCGCTCTCCGATGGGCCACAATCGCTCGATCCCGAGGGCTTCGGCGCGATGATGACCTCGATCCGTCGCGTCGCCGGCGCGGTCGACCGCTCCGTCGCATGAAGGATCCCGCGCTCGGATCCGTCTCGATCGTCGGCGCGGGGCAGACCGGGACCGCGCTCGGCGTCGCGCTCGGGCGCAGCGGCGCCGCGCGCGAGATCGCCCTGTACGACCGCGACCCGGATGTCGCGCGGCGCAGCCGGTCGTTGGGTGCCGGCGACCGCACGGTCGAGCGCATCGAGGACGCGCTGCGCGCGGACACCGTCATCCTCGCGGTCCCGGTCAGCGCGATCGTCAGGATCGTGGACGCTCATGGCCGAACGCTGTCACCGGGCACGCTCCTCCTCGATACCGGCAGCGCGAAGCGGGTGGTCGTCGACGCGATGCGGCGATCGGTCGCCCCCGGGGTGCATGCGATCGGCGGCCACCCGCTCGCCGGGACGGAGCGCCCCGGTCCCGAGGGCGCCGACGCGGCGGCGCTGAGCGGCGCGGCGTTCGCGCTCTGCCCCGTGCGCGACGACCCCGAGGCGGTGCGTCGGGCGCGTCTCGTCGCCGTCGCCGTCGGGGCCGAACCCGTCGTGATCACCGCCGAGGATCACGATCGCGCGGTCGCGAGGACGATCGGGCTCCCCCACCTGCTCGCGTTCGCGCTCGAGGCCGTGGTGCGAAGGGCCGACGGCGCGGCCGGAGCGCTCGTCGGCCCCGGCGTGCGCGGGGCGACGCGGCTCGCGCGGAGTGACCCCGCGATGGTCGCCGCGCTCCTTGCGGCCAATGCGCCGGAGACGCGTGCGGCCGTCGCCGAGCTGCGCGCCGCGCTCGACCCCCTCGTCGCCCGTCTGGACGATGAGGACGCCCTGGTCGCCGCCCTCGGAGCGGCAGCGCGATGACGAGCACGCGCAGGATCGCGCTCGTCGGCGATCCGGTGGTTGGCAGCGTCTCGCCCGCGATGCAGAACGCCGCGTTCGGGGCGATGGCGCTCCCGTTCAAGTACGTGCTGCACCCCGTCCCGAGGGGCGAGCTTGCAGCCGCGTTCCCGGGCCTCCGCGAGCGCTACGCCGGGCTCAACGTGACGACACCCCACAAGGAGGCGGCGCGCGGCCTCGTCGCCTCGCTGGGCGAGGCGGCTCGCGCGTGCGGCTCCGTGAACACCGTGGTCTTCCGCCCAGGCGAGGCACTCGGCGACTCCACCGATGGAGCCGGCTTCATTCGTGCGCTGCGTCGTGGCGCAGCCCGCCGCGCCCTTCGGCGCGCGCTGGTGCTGGGCGCGGGAGGCGCAGCGCGCGCGATCGCGGCCGCGCTCATGTCGGAAGGCGCCGATGTCTGCGTGTGGGCTCGCGACGGTGCGGCCGCTCGCGCGATCGCCCGTGACATCGCGGGTGTCTGGGCGGTCAGCGGCGGCGGACTCGACGACGAGCTGCGCCGCGCGGACCTCCTTGCGAGCGCGATCCCCGCATCCGCGTGGAGCGGCGATCAGCCGCCGCTGCCGCCGGATGTCGAGCTGCGACCGCCGCTGACCGTGTTCGATCTCGTCTACCGGCCGCGGCGCACCCCGCTTCTCGATCGAGCGGGACGGGCGGGCTGCGTCACGGTCGAGGGCATCGAGATGCTCATCGAACAGGGCGCGCTCTCGTTCTCGATGTGGACGGGGCAGGCCGCGCC
>JACDAF010000019.1 GCA_013695575.1 Chloroflexota bacterium
CGGCCACAGTGGTCGCGTGGCGCCGTCTTGCCGACATACCCACGCCGCGGAGCGAGGTCGCTGCGGCGGCCGCGGCCGGCCGCATCTACATCATCGGCGGGTTCGGCGGGGGCACCATCGTCGAACGCTACGACCCCGGGACGGACCGATGGGATCGTGGGCCGTCCCTGCCCATCGCCGTCGACCACGCGATGGCCGCGTCCGTCGGCGCGCGGACCGTCTACGTCTTCGGCGGCTATGCCAACGGCCGCGCGACGGCGCGCTCCTTCCGCCTACAGCTGGGCGCGGACCGCTGGGAGGAGATCGCGCCGATGCCGGCGCCGCGCGCGGCCGCCGCCGCGGTCGCGCGAGGGGACACGATCTACCTCGTCGGGGGTGCCGACGGTGACAGGCTCGTAGCACCGACCTGGATCTACGACACCGCTGCGGACGCCTGGCGCGCCGGCGCCGCGATCCCGACGCCACGTGACCACCTCGCGGGGGCGGACCTCGACGCCAAGGTCTGTGCCGTCGGTGGCCGACGCCTTTCGCTGACGTCGAACCTGGCGACCCTGGAGTGCTATGACCCCGGTGGGGACACCTGGGAGAAGCTCGCCGATGCTCCGACGCCCCGCGGAGGTGTCGGTGCGGCGGTGATCGGAGAGACCAGGCTCGTGTTCGTGGGCGGGGAACAGCCGCAGGGAACGTTTCGGGAGGTCGAGATCTTTGACGCGCGCACACGCTCGTGGTCGCGCGCTCCCGACCTCCCGGCACCGCGCCACGGCGTCGGTGTCGCGGCGATCGGCGCGACCGTCTACGTCATGACCGGTGGACCCAGACCCGGGGGCAGCCAGACCGTCATCTGCGAGGCGCTCGACCTGCGGTAGGGTGCGGCGCGTGGGCGCGCTGCACGTGACGCTCGCCAACACGATCGTCCTGTACCTCGTGCTGGTGGGCCTGTGGGGTCTCTGGCTCGGCGCGCGCGCGCTCGGACCGAGCTCGAGCTTCCGCGGCGCGCTCGTCATCGCGGAGGGCGCCGCGGTCGCGCAGGGCCTGGTCGGCCTGCTGCTCGCACTGCAGCGTCCGGTGAGCGGGATCCACGCGTTGTACGGCGTCGCGCTCGTGCTGGCGCTCCCGCTCGCCGCGACGCTCGTCCGTGGACGTGCCCCGCGCGGCCAGTCGATCGCCCTCGGCATCGCGGCGCTCTTCACCGCGGGACTCGCGATCCGTGGCATCACGACGGGCGGGGGATGAGCCCCAGGCATCCGGCGATCGATCTCGAGCCGGATCTGGATACCGCGGCACTCCAGGCTCTTCGCGGAGACTTCCTCTACTTCAACGTGGCTGGCTCGGGTCCCACCTTTCCCGCGGCCCAGGACGCCGCCGAGCATTTCCGCCGCTGGCTCAACGAGGTCGGGATGTTCTCCCACGTTGGGTACGACGCGTACAACGAGGTGCTCGCGGAGACGCGCGCCGACCTCGCCGCGTTCGTCGGCGATCCCGGCGGCGCATCGCGGATCGCCCTCGCGCAATCGGCCACCGATGCGCTGAACATCGCGGTCGCCGGGCTGCGGCTCCCTTCAGGCTCGCTGATCCTGACCACGACGGAGGAGCACGCTTCGGCGCTGCTTCCCGTCTACGCGCGCCAGTCGAAGGGCGACCGCGTCGAAGTGCTGCCCTACCGGCGTGCCGCCGACTTCGTCGAGTCCGTCCAGGTGCTGCGCCCTGCCGCGATCGTCATCTCGCTGGTGTCCTGCAAGAACGGCATGGTCCTCGATGTCGCGACGGTCGCCGCTGCGGCACGCGAGCTCGGCGCGTTCGTGATCGTCGATGCGGCGCAGGCGGCGGGGCAGGTGGCGGTCGACGTGCGATCGCTCGGCGCCGACGCGCTCGTCCTGCTCGGCCACAAGTGGCTGCACGGCCCGCTCGCGACGGGCGCACTGTGGGTGCGTGACCCTGCGGACCTCGACCCGCCGCGTCTCGGCTGGCGCAGCCGTGTGATGCACGACCTGCGCGGCGGATTCCAGCTGCAGCCGGACGCGACCCGCTTCGAGACGGGCACCGTTGACGCAGCGGCCTTCGTCGGTCTCCGGCAGGCCCTCGCGATCCACCGCGCGCTCGGCGCCCGCGTGGGGGAGCGGCTGCGCGAGCTGCGGAACGCGCTCTTCGACGCCCTGGCGGACCTGCCCTTCGAGCTCGTCTCGCGACGCGAGGAACCCACTGGCATCGTCGCGATCGTCCCTCCGGGCGGCGACGCGGCGGGTATCGTCACGCGCATGTGGACGGACGAGCGGATCGTCGTGAAGCATCTCGCCGAGCCGTCCCAAGCCGAGGGCATCCGCATCTCGTTCTGGGCGCTCCACCAGCGCCACGACCTGGAGCGCCTCGCGGAGGCCCTGGCCCGCCAGTCGGCGGTGCGGCTGTGAGGCTCGACGGCCAGACCGCCATCGTCACCGGCGGTGGGCGCGGGCTCGGTCGGGCCATCGCGGAGACGCTCGCCTCACTTGGTGCGCATGTCGTCATCGCCTCGCGCAACGCGCCCGAGCTCGACGAGGTCGTGCTCCGGATCAAGCGCGCGCGCGGCCGCGCGCTCGCGTACGCTGCCGATGTCTCCGACGAGCGCCAGGTCCAGGACCTCGTCATCAATACCGAGCGCTGGGTCGGTCCCGCGACGATCCTCGTCAACAACGCCGGCATCATCGAGCCGATCACTCCGCTCGCGCGCTCCGACGCGACCACGTGGCTCCGCCACATCGCGATCAATCTGGGGGGTGTGTACCTCACCACCCGGGCGGTGCTGCCGGGGATGCTCGAGCGCGGATACGGACGCATCGTGAACATCTCCTCGCATGCAGCGGAACGCCCGAGCGCGGGGTGGACCGCATACACGGCGGGCAAGGCGGCGGTCGAGCAGCTCACCCGCTCGCTGGGCGTCGAGCTCGAGCGCACCGGCGTGACGGTCTGCGCGCTGCGGCCGGGAAAGGTCGAGACGGCCCTGCAGGAGCGCGTCAGGCGCTCGTCGGCCGAGGACTTTCCGCGTGTGGAGGAGTACCGCGAAGCGAAGCGTGCGGGGCAGGTCGCGGATCCAAAGGACCGCGCGCGGATCGTCGCCTACCTCGTGAGCGACGGTGCGCAGCGCAACGGTCAGATCGTCGAGCCTGACGAGGTGCTCGAGCGTGTGGTCGCGGAGGCGCTCGACGCGTCGCCCTAGCCTTGACCTCGCGAGCGCGTCGCGCGGGCGCTATCCCGTCCCGAGCACCACCGATTTCTTCTCGAGGTAGCCCTCGAGCGCCTCGAGGCCGTGCTCCTTGCCGAAGCCGGACTGCTTCGCGCCTCCGAACGGCAGCTGGTCGTACGCCACCTGGATGTCGTTCACCCAGGTATAGCCCGCCTCGATGCCCTCGGCAGCGCGGCGCGCCTTCGCCAGGTCCCGCGTCCAGATCGAGGAGCCGAGACCGTAGACGCTGCTGTTCGCCTTCGCGATCGCTTCGTCCAGGTCGTCCACGATGAAGAGCGGCATCGCCGGCCCGAAGACCTCCTCGGTGGCCATGCGGGAGTCCTCGGGAACGTCCGCAAGCACCGTCGCCTCCATGAACCAGCCCCGCTCGAAGTCCTTGCCCTCGGGGCGCTTGGCGCCCGCGAGAACCCGCGCGCCGCGACCGACCGCGTCGGTGACTTGCGCCTCGACCTCCGCGCGCTGTGCCTCGGTGTGGAGCGGCCCCATCTTGGTGCCTTCGGCCAGGCCGTTGCCCGTCTTCCATTCCTTCGCCGCGCGATCGGCGATCTTCGCCGTGAACTCCTCGGCGATGCCCCGGAAGAGGTACACGCGCTTCACCGCGAGACAGGCCTGTCCGGCGTTGAAGAAGCGGCCGATGGCCGCGGCCGCGCTCGCGCGGCGGATATCGGCGTCGTCGCAGACGATCATCGGGTCGCTGCCGCCGAGCTCCAGCGTCACCCGGGTCACGTTCTCGGCAGCGAGCTGCATGATCCGCTTGCCGGTCTCGGTCTGGCCGGTGAACGCGACCTTGTTCACTCCCGGGTGGCGCACGAGCGCGTCGCCGATCTCGGCGCCGGAGCCATGCAGCGTGTTCAGGACGCCCGCGGGGAAGCCCGCACCGTTGATGACCTCGATCGCGCGCTGGGTCGCGAGTGGCGTGGTGGACGCCGGCTTCAGCACCACGGTGCAGCCGGCGGCGAGCGCCGGGCAGATCTTGTTCGCCATGAGCGTGAGCGGGAAGTTCCAGGGTGTGATGGCGGCGACGACACCGACCGGGCGGCGGATGGTAAAGCCGATCTTGGCCGGATCGTCGAGCGGCACGTAATCACCGCGGATCTTGTCGGCGAGCCCGGCGTAGTACTCGAGATTCTCCGAGACCCGGGAGGCCTCGAGCACCGCGTGCGCGAGCGGCTTGCCCTGCTCCTGCGAGAGGATGCGCGCGATCTCCGGGACCGCCGCCTTCATCCGCTCGGCCGCCTGGTGCATGAGCTGCGCGCGCTTCGTGGGCGCGAGCGCCGACCATGCCGGCAGAGCCTTGCGCGCGGCCGCGACCGCCGCGTCCACCTCCGCGGTCGTGCCGCGCGGGATGCTGTCCACGACATCTCCGGTCGCGGGGTTGCGTACCTCGATGGTCTTGCCGCCGCTCGCGTCCGCGAGCTCTCCGCCGATCAACATCTGTGGCATCTGAACAGGCCTCTCTCTCCGCGCGCACGTTGCCCCGACAGGCCGTGCGGCTCAGCGATGTGGGGTGGGGTTCCGCTAGATTGTGCCAACTGCGCGCACGTCCCGTCGGGAGGTAGCGAATGCCGGTCGTCCGTCTCGAGAAGCAGGCTGCCGTGGGGCACATCATCCTGGATCGCCCGCCGGCCAACTCGTACGACAAGGCCTTCCTGGACGACCTCTCGCTCGCGATCGACGAGGCCCGCTTCGACGCGGCCGTGAAGTCGATCCTTGTACGCAGCGCGTCGGAGAAGTTCTTCTCTGCCGGTGCCGACGTCAAGATGTTCGCGTCGACGGACGCCGACTACCAGATGGCCTTCGTGATCCACGCGAACGAGATCATGTCCAAGCTCGAACGCACGCCGAAGATCGTCGTCGCGGCGATCAACGGGCACTGCCTCGGTGGGGGCCTCGAGATCGCGCTCTGCTGCGACTTCCGGATGGCAGCCCAGGGCACCTACAACATCGGCCTGCCCGAGGTGACGCTCGGCGTGCTCCCGGGCACCGGCGGCACGCAGCGCCTGCCGCGGCTCATCGGCCGCCAGAAGGCGCTCGACATCATGGTGCTGGGCGCACCGGTGCAGCCGGAGCGCGCCAAGGAGCTCGGCATCGTCGACGAGGTCGTCCCCGCCGCCGAGCTCGTGCCCAAGGCGCAGGAGTGGTGCGCGGCGTACGCGAGCGGTCCCACGCTCGCGATCGGCCAGATCAAGCTCGCGACCGTGCTGGGCGGCGGCATGCCGTTCGACACCGCGATGCTCTACGAGCACCAGGCCGTGGGGCGCCTCTTCGCCTCCGACGACTTCCGCGAGGGCGTCAAGGCGTTCACGGAGAAGCGCAAGCCCGACTACAAGGGCACATAGGCAAGCTCCTCGCGCTGCGTGACGCCGTCGCGCGGCACACGGCTGACGGCATGTCTATCGCACTCGGCTGTTCGCTCGAGCCCGCGATCCCGTTCGCTTTCGTGCACGAGCTCATCCGTCAGCGGCGCCGCGAGCTCGAGTTGATCGGCCCGATCAGCGACATCGCGTTCGACATGCTCATCGGGGCGGGTTGCGTGCGCCGGGTCACCGCCGCCTGGATCGGCAACGTCTCGGCTGGCCTCGCGCACTGCTACCGCCGCGCCATGGAGCATGGTGTCCCGAACCGCATCGAGGTCCGCGATCACACGAACTTCACGCTCGCCCAGGCCCTCCTGGCGGGCGCGCTCGGCGCGCCGTACCTGCCGACCCGCACCATCATCGGCAGCGACATCGCCCGCGCGAACCCGACCTTCGTGCCTTCGACCTCGCCGTTCGACGGCACCCCCTTGCTGCTGGTCCCGGCGATCACGCCCGACCTCACGGTGCTCGCGGTGCAGCGTGCCGACGGGGACGGCAACGCGCATCTCTGGGGTCCCTGGGGCGTGGCGCAGGAGGCGGCGCTCGCCGCCGGCGCGGTCGTGATCCTCGCGGATCAGGTCGTGGCCCGCGACGTGATCGCAAGCGATCCGAACCGCACGATCGTGCCGGGAACGAAGGTCGTCGCCGTCGTCGAGGCGCCGGGCGCCTGCCATCCCTCGCCGCTGCAAGGCCGGTACGCGCGCGACCACGAGTTCTTCCACGAGTACCACCGCGCCACCCGTACCGCGGAGGGTTTCGCCGGCTGGCTGGCGGACTGGGTCGACGGCACGCCCGACCATGCCGCGTACCTGGCGCGCCTCGGGGAGCGGTGGCCGGCGCTCCGGCTGACCGGCACGCCTGCGGCGGAGGCCCGCTTCTAGTGGCACCAGTGGACGTCTCGCCCGGCGAGGTCATGGTCGCGCAGGCGGCCCGGGAGATACAGGACGGCGAGCGCGTGTTCGTGGGCATGCGGCTGCCGCTCATCGCCTTTGTCGTCGCGAAGCGGACGCACGCCCCGAACGCCGTGGGGTTGTTCGAGCTCGGAATCGTTCGCGATCAGCCGGCTCGGGAGCTGCTCTATACGATGGGCGACCCGCCGAACGTCGCTGGTGCGGTGTGGTGCGCCCGGACGATCGATCTCATGGGTCTGCTCCAGCGCGGCGATGTCGACGCCGGGTTCATCGGCGGTGCGGAGATCGACCGGCACGGCAACCTCAATACCACCGTGATCGGCGAGGACCGGACGCACCCGAGCGTGCAGCTGCCGGGGTCGGGCGGCGGAGCGGACATCGCGAGCCTCGCCCACCGGCTCATCGTGATCATGGCGCACGACCGCAGGCGCCTTCGCGAGCGCGTCGACTTCATCACATCGCCGGGATATGGCGATGGGCCGGGGTGGCGGGACCGCGTCGGCTTTCCGCGTGGCGGCCCAGCGGTGCTCATCACGACGCTGGGCGTGTTCCGCTTCGTCGGTGGCGAGGCAGTGCTGCGGTCGTACCACACGCACTCGAGCGTCGCCGACATCCGGGAGCAGACCGGGTGGGAGCTCCGCGTCGCGGATGACGTCCACCAGACGGAGCCGCCGAGCGCCGACGTGCTCGCGATCGTGCGCGAGTACGACCCGGAGGGTTTCTGGACGAGGCGCGGCGAGTGAGCGATCACGAGGATGCAGCAGAGCCGTCCGCACGGGTCGTCGCGGCACAGCTCTTCCACGAGATCGTCGGCGAGGACCACGCGCGTGTGCGGCGCGAGATCGTGAGGCGCGGCCTGAAGGCGCGGATCGACTTCCGGAACGTGCTCTTCGAAAGCCATCGCGCGCGGCTCGCGGATCTCGGCGGGTCGCGCACGCCGGCCCTCTGGGACGGCGAGCGCCTGCACGAGGGCGCGGAGGCGGTGCTGCGCGCCCTCCGTGCCATGATGCGCCCGGAATGACGGACCTCCGGCTGCCGGAGCTCCCTGCGCGGTACAACGCCGTCGAGACGTTCATCGACGCGCACCGCGGCACCCGAGACGGCGCGGTCGCCATCCGATGCCGGGGCGAGAGCGTGACGTACGCCGAGCTCGCAGCTAACGTGGACCGCTGCGGCAACGCGCTGCGCGAGCTCGGTGTCGACATGGAGCAGCGCGTCATCATCATGTGTCTCGACTCGCCCGCGTTCGTGTACGCGTTCTTCGGGGCGATCAAGATCGGCGCGATCCCGATACCGGTGAACACCTTGCTCGTGCCGCAGGATCTGCGCTACATCCTTCACGACAGCCGCGCAGTAGCGGTCGTCGCGTCCGCGCCGCTCGTGGACAAGGTGCTCGAGGCCCGCGTCGGGCTCCCGCGGCTGCGTCATGTGCTCGTGACCGGCGGGCCGCCGCGGGACGGCGTGGCCTCGCTCGAAGAGGCGATGGCGGCGGCGTCACCCGAGCTCAGTCCCGCCGACACGACGCCGGATGACGCCTGCTTCTGGCTCTACTCCTCCGGGACGACGGGGTTCCCGAAAGGCGCCGTGCACCTGCACCACGACATGATCTGGTGCGCTGACACGTACGCGGCGCACGTGCTCCGCACGACGGACCAGGACCGGCACCTGACCGTCTCGCCGCTGTTCCACGCGTACGGGCTCGGCAACGGCGTGTTCTTCCCGTTCCGTGTCGGCGCCTCGAGCGTGTACAAGCCGGAGCGCGCGACGCCGGACCTGGTCTACGGACTCATCGCGCAGGAGCGGCCGACGCTGCTCTTCACCGCACCGACCTTCTATGCGGCGCTCCTGGCGTCCCCCGATGAGGGCATCCAGCATGACCTCTCGTCCCTTCGTGCCTGCGTGTCCGCGGGCGAGGCGCTGCCAAAGGCGCTCTTCGACCAGTGGAAGCGTCGCTTCGGGCTCGAGATCCTGGACGGGATCGGCTCCACTGAGATGCTCCACATCTTCATCTCGAACTTCCCCGGCCAGGCGAAGGGCGGCACCAGCGGCACGGTCGTGCCGGGGTATCGCGCGAAGATCGTCGACGACGACGAGCGCGAGCTGCCGCCGGGCGAAGCCGGCAACCTGTGGGTCTCTGGCGACAGCGCGTGCGCGTACTACTGGAACAAGCACGAGAAGACGAAGGCCACGATCCGCGGCGACTGGCTGGTGACGGGCGACAAGTACCATCTCGACGCGGACGGCTACTACACGTACGAGGGTCGTAGCGACGACATGCTCAAGGTGTCCGGGCAATGGGTGTCGCCCGCGGAGGTGGAGGCCGCGCTGATGGAGCATCCCGCCGTGCTCGAGTGCGGCGTCGTCGGTGCCAAGGACAAGGACGACCTGGTGAAGCCGAAGGCGTTCGTCCTGCTGAAGCAGGGCCGGCAGGGAAGCGAGACGCTCAGCTTGGAGCTGCAGCAGTTCGTGAAGGGCCGGATCACACCGTACAAGTACCCGCGCTGGGTGGAGTTCGTGAGCGAGCTTCCGAAGACCGCCACCGGCAAGATCCAGAGGTACAAGCTGAGGAGCCTCGGACCGGACCCGCTCGCGGGTCAGGCACGGGGCGACGAAAGCCCGCGGAGGGCAGCGACATACCCGCTCCGAGAGCCTCTGGCGTGAGCGACGCGCGGGAACGGGTGGAGGCGTGGCGACGCGCGGCGCGCGAGGATCCGGATGCATTCTGGACCGCCGCCGCCGAGCAGCTGCCGTGGACCCGACGGTGGGACACCGTTCTTGACTGGCAGCCGCCCACATTCCGCTGGTACGCCGGGGGCCGGACGAACCTCGCGCGCAACTGCATCGATCGTCATGTCGAGGCGGGCAGCGGCGACCGCATCGCGCTCATCACCGAGAACGAGCGCGGAGAGCGTCGCGCCTTCACGTACGACGAGCTCGGCACAGAGGTACGGCGTGTCGCCGCGGCTTTGCGCGGCCTCGGCATCCGGAGGGGCGACCGCATCGGCATCTACATGCCGACCAGCGCGGAAGCTATCACCCTCATGCTCGCGTCGACCCGCATCGGCGCGATCATGCTCGTCGTCTTCGCGGGCTTCGGATCGGGTGCGCTCGGCGAACGCGTGCGGCTCGCCGGCGCGCGCGCCATCTTCGCGACGGACGTCACGTACCGCAAGGGGAAGGACGTTCCGCTCAAGGGCATCATCGACGAGGCGGTCGCGAGCTGCCCCAGCGTCGAGCGCGTCGTGGTGCTGCGCCGCATCGCGGACACGACATTGGACGCCGGCCGCGACATCACCTGGGACGACTTCCTCGCCTTAGGTGCGGGGCAGCCCGACGGGGCCGAGGACATGGAGTCGAACGAGCCCGCGTTCATCCTCGCGACGAGCGGCACGACGGCGAAGCCGAAGCTTGCGGTGCACACGCACGGTGGATACCAGGTCTATGTGCACGCCCAGGCTAGATCGATGTTCGGGCTCCGTCCGGAGGACGTGTGGTGGTCGACGAGCGACATCGGCTGGGTCGTCGGGCACAGCTACATCGTCTTCGCGCCTCTGCTCGTTGGCTGCACGACGATCGCGTACGAAGGTGCGCTTGATCATCCGAACGCTGAGACCTTCTATCGCATCGTCGCGGCGAACCGGGTTTCCGGCGTGTTCACCTCACCGACGGCCGCGCGGCTGCTGATGCGCTATGGGACCGAGCCGGCGCGACAGCACGACCTCGGGACGCTCGAGCGCGCCTTCTGCGCCGGTGAAGTGCTGAACGCGCCGGCCTGGGAGTGGTTGCAGAAGCAGGTCTTCGCGGACCGGATCCCGGTCGTCGACCACTACTGGCAGACCGAGACCGGCGGACCTGTCGTCGGCAACCCCTACGGCATCGGGCTCCTGCCGATCAAGCCCGGCTCGTCCGGCGTGCCGCTGGCGGGTGTCGAGGCGAAGGTGGTCACGCCTGAGGGCGCGCCGTGCGCTCCGGGCGACAAGGGCATCTTCGTGATCGAGCGGCCCTTTCCAGGCCTCACCGCGTCGCTCTGGGGTGAGCCGGAGCGGTACGCGCACGACTACTGGGAGCGCATCCCGGGACAGAACGTGTACTTCACCGGCGACGCGACGTCCATCGACGAGGACGGCTACGTCTGGTTCAGCGGGCGGGCGGACGAGATCATCAAGATCGCCGACCATCGCATCGGGACGATCGAGGTCGAGACCGCGTTCCTCCGCCATCCGGCCGTGGCCGAGGCGGGCGTGACCGGACGGCCTGACGAGCTGCGTGGGCAGGTCATCTCCGCCTTCGTCGTGCCGAAGCAGGGCCACACGCCGTCCGAGGACCTCCGGGCCGAGCTCATCGCGACGGTCCGCAGGGATCTTGGTCCGCTGGCGGTCATCGGCGAGCTGAACTTCGTGGACATGCTGCCGAAGACGCGCAGCGGCAAGATCATGCGGCGCGTCCTGAAAGCGGTGATCCTGGGCAAGGATCCCGGCGACATCTCGACGATCGAGGACGAGGGCTCCGTCGAAGAGGCGCGCGAGTCCTGGGAGGAGATGCAGGCCGCGGTCCGTCGCCCCCGGACGTAGGCAGCGATCGCCGGCACCTGCCCTAGGCTCTCGCCGTGTCGCGGAGCGGAGCCGAGCCGAAACCGCCCTGGTCCGCGGTCCCCCGCGGGGTCAAGAGCGAGGTCGCCCGCATGCTCGGCTCCCCGGTTGCGCGCGCCGCGCGCGTGTACGGCGGATACGCGCCGTCGGCGACCTTCCGGATCGTCCTCGCCGATGGCCGCCGCGCCTTCCTCAAGTCCAGCTATCCACTGCCGAAGGGAAGCCAGGTCCACTGGTCGATCACCGCCGAGGAGCGCGTCTATCGGACACTCGGCGACCGCATCGGGCGCTGGGGACCGCGCTTCCTCGGCTCGGTCGAGCGCGACGGCTGGCAGGTCGTCGCGCTCCAGGACCTCGGCCCGAGCACGATCCCGCCGTGGACGGCGGCGAAGGCGCGGCTCGCGGCCCGCGACTACGCGCGCTTCCACGAGAGCACGCTCGGGACGCGTCTGCCGCGATGGCTGTCGCGCACCGAGCACGTCAAGTTCACCTCGTACTGGGCGGGGCTCGTCGAGCGTCGCGAGCTCCGCAACGTCGCGCAGCTCGCCCGACGCCGCGCCGACGAAGCGGAGGAGTGGCTCGCTGTGGCGCTCCCGCTCATGCTCGCGGGAGAGGGGCGCCTCGCTCGCGTACAGCGGCCGTTCGCGCTCCTCCATTTCGACACGCGCTCTGACAACCTGCGGCTCCACGGCGAGCGGCTCCGGCTCTTCGACTGGCCGTTCGCGTGCGTCGGCCCGGCGGAATTCGATGTTGCCGCGTTCGCTCAGGCCGTCGCCATGGAGGGCGGTCCCGCGCCAGAGCGCGTGGTCGCCTGGTACGAAGACGTCCTGCCGCTTCGCGCTGCCGCGATCGACGCGTCGCTGGCCGGCATCTGCGGCTACTTCTCGGACCGCGCCTGGCGGCCGCCGCACGCCGGCCTGCCCCGCCTGCGTTCGGTGCAGCGGCGCCAGCTGAAGGCGACGCTGGCGTGGGCCGCGCGACGCCTCGCGCTGCCCGAGCCCAGCTGGCTTGTCACGGTACCCGACTGAGTGCCTGAGTGGCCCGACCTCCACGTCGCGCGCGGCCGGCTCGCGCGTGCGCTCGGCGGCCGGACGGTCACGGGCGTGAAGGTCGGTGATCCGATCGTGATCCGAGCGACGAGCCCCGTCGAGGAGCTGCTGCTCGGCCGCGTCTTCCGCGCGGTGCGGCACCGCGGCAAGTTCATGCTCTTCGACCTCGACGACGTCTCGATGATCGTGAACCCGATGCTGTCCGGGCTCTTCGAGCTGAAGTCGTCGGAGGCCCGAGCGTCGAAGGACACGCGCCTGCGGCTCGCGCTCGATGACGGGCTCGAGCTGCGCTACCGCGATGACACGCGCATGGGGAAGGTCTACGTGCTGAGCGGCGAGGTGCCGGAGACAGCGGTCCCCGGCCTGGCCGGGATCGGGCCTGACGCGCCGCGGATCTCGGAGGCCGAGTTCGTCGAGCGCGCCCGCAGACGCGGCGGCGATGCTCGCAACGTCCTGCAGGACCAGCGGGTCGTGGCGGGGATCGGCAACGCCTACGCCGACGAGATCCTCTGGGAGGCGAAGCTGCATCCGAAGCGCACCGCGCGGTCGCTCTCCGGCGATGAGGTGCTCGGGCTCTACGCGGCGATGCAGCGGGTCCTCGCGCGCGCCGTCGACCTGGTCGAGGCCGGCACGCCGCCCGAGCTCGGCGTGAAGGTGCGTGCCCACCTGAAGGTGCGCGGACGGCAGGGCACGCCGTGCCCGCGATGTGGCTCGAACCTCCGGCGTGCACGGAAGGGCGATGACGAGACGGACTATTGCCCGACCTGCCAGCCCCCGCCGCCGGGCCAGCTCCGCTGATCGCCGCCGCACACGCGGCCATCCCTCTCTTTCACCGCGTGCACCAGCCACGACGGGCGTGACGTGGATCCGACCGACAAGCGCTTCGCCCATGTGGATCGCGAGCTGCGGATCTCTTCCGCCGAGGCCGGGCGCACGCATTCGAGGGTCAGGCCGCACGAGGCGTACCGGCGCGCCAGCGCCGCCGCCTCGCGCAGCGCCTCGGCAGGGGCGGCCCGATCGCGATCGGTGACCGACACGAGCGCTCGGATGGTCGCCCCTGGCGCGGCGATCGCCGCGATGCCCGCGAGCACATCCGCATCGATCCCGAGGACGCCGCGCAGCAGCGAGCCCCACGGGAAGTGCACCGTCACCTCGGTGGCGCGTGCGGCGAGCTCGCCCGGCGGCGCCTCGGCCGCAGCGACGACGAAGAGTGCCGGGGCGCCGCGGCGCGACGCCTCGCGCATGCGCGAAGCGTCGGCGTCGAGGCCGACGAAGAAGGTGTCAGGGTGCGCAGCCGCTGCTGCCAGGACGTACTTGCCGTCGCCGGTGCCGATGTCCACCGCGACGGCACGCCCGGAGGTCAGCCGGTCGAATTACCCGACGTCTACGTCGACGAGGCGCCGTCCATTCACGGTCCGCATGACACAGGATGGTAGCGCTTGGCCGGTCCGGGATCGCGGGGATACTGGCGCAGCGTGACGGAGCGGCGGGGGAATTTTTCG
>JACDAF010000036.1 GCA_013695575.1 Chloroflexota bacterium
CGGCGGCCGGCCGCACGTCCGCGACACCGACGTGCACGCGAGGCTCCCGCGGCGGGCTAGTGGGACGCATCACTCGCTCTGCGGCTCATGACGCCTACCCGTCGTGGCGCCGGAGCCAGTCCGTGACTCGATCGGGAAGACGCCCTTGGCCCCGAATCGGCCACGTAGGCCCTTCTTCAGACCGTACCAGCCATTGACCGGATTCTTCGCCGAGCGTCCCCAGGCCTCGACCGTGCCCCGGGGCGTCTTCAGCACCCAGGGTTGTCCTTCGTCCCGCTGCCCTTGTCCTTCGCGGTCATGGCGACTCCCGTGCCGACGATCGCGGCCCATGATGCCTCGAACGCCTGGCGATCCGCTATCCGGTGCCGAACTGGCGGTCGCCGGCGTCCCCGAGTCCCGGCACGATGTAGCCCTTCTCGTTGAGGCGCTCGTCGAGGGCTGCGAGGTGGATCGGCACGTCGGGATGGGCCGATGAGAGCGCCCGGACGCCTTCGGGTGCGCCAATGATCCCGACGTACTTGATGCGCGGAGCGCCCCACTTCTTCAGCACGTCGACCGTGGCGACGGCCGATCCGCCGGTCGCCAGCATCGGGTCGAGCACCAGACAGACCTGCACCGGCGCGCTCGACGGCAGCTTGTTGTAGTAGGAGATCGGAAGGAGCGTGCGCTCGTCCCGGAAAAGCCCAAGGTGCCAGACGGGCGCCTCCGGGATCAGCTCCAGCGCCGCCTCCACCATGCCGATGCCCGCGCGGAGGACAGGCACCAGCCCGACCGCCTCCGCGAGCCTCGCTCCTGTATATGGGGCGAGCGGTGTGCGGACCTCGTGCTCGGCCAGCTGCAGGTCCGCCGTGGCTTCGTAGAGCACGAGCGTGGCGATCTCCGCGACGAGCTCGCGGAAGATCTTCGGCGGGGTCCGCTCGTCGCGGAGGCGCGTGAGCTTCTCCTGCACGAGCGGGTGCGCCGAGACGGCGACCGCCGGCCGGCCTACCCCCGTGCTCCGGCCACCGCCGGCGTGATGCCAGGCACCGGGAAGCGGGCCGTCAGATCGAGGACCTCCGCGGCGATGTCTCTGAGCGCGGCGTCGTCGCCCTTCGCCCGCAGGGTGCGCGCGATCAGCGCGCCGATGCGCTCCATCTCGGGCTCGCGCATGCCGCGCGTCGTGATCGCCGGCGTGCCGACGCGGATCCCGGACGCGGTCCCCGCCTTCTGCGGATCGTAGGGGATGGTGTTCTTGTTCACGGTGATCCCGACCGCGTCGAGTGCCTTCTCCGCCTGCTTCCCGGTGACCTCGAGCGGCCGAACGTCCACGAGCATGAGGTGGTTGTCGGTCCCGCCGGAGACCACCCGCAGGCCCTCCGTCGTGAGCGACGACGCGAGTGTCACAGCGTTCGCGCGGATCTGCCTCGCGTAGGTCTTGAACTCCGGCGTCGCAGCCTCCTTCAGGGCGACGGCCTTTCCCGCGATGACGTGCATGAGCGGCCCGCCCTGCGCGTACGGGAACACCGCCTTGTCGATGGCCTTCGCGAAGTCGGTCTTCGAGAGGATCATCCCCCCGCGCGGGCCGCGCAGCGTCTTGTGCGTCGTCGTCGTGACGACATGCGAGTACGGCACCGGGTTCGGATGCTCGCCGGCGGCGACCAGGCCGGCGAAGTGCGCCATGTCCGTGATGAGGAGCGCGCCGACCTCGTCGCATATCTCGCGGAGGCGCGCGAAGTCGAAGAAGCGCGGGTATGCCGTGGCACCGGCCACGATCGCCTTCGGGCGGTGCTCGCGCGCGAGCGAGGCGATCTCCTCGTAGTCGAGGAGCTCGTCCTCGCGGCGCACGTGGTAGGCGACGAACCGGTAGACCTGCGCCGAGAAGTTCACCGGCGACCCGTGCGTGAGGTGGCCGCCCTGGTCGAGCGCGAGACCCATGACCGTGTCGCCCGGCTCAAGCACCGCGGCGTATGCGGCCATGTTCGCCTGGGCGCCGGCGTGCGGCTGGACGTTGGCGTGCTCCGCGCCGAACAGCGCCTTCGCGCGCTCGATCGCGAGGGACTCCGCAACATCGACCCACTCGCAGCCGCCGTAGTACCGCTTGGCCGGATAGCCCTCGGCATACTTGTTGGTGAGGACGCTGCCGACCGCTTCCAGCACCGCTGGGCTCGCGTAGTTCTCGCTGGCGATGAGCTCGATCTTCTCGACCTGCCGTTTCCGCTCGCCCTGGATGGCGGCGAACACCTCTGGATCGGTGCGCTCGATCTCGCTCATGAGCTCATGTCCCCTCTCGCTTCGCGCCTACGGCTGCTGTGCTCGCGTGGGCCCACCCTCGCTCGATCTCGGCGATCTGGCCCCGGCGGCGCGCATGCCGTGCATCCTCCATCACGCGCGCGCCGAGGAACGCATCGACAATGCTCTTCGCGAGCTCGACGCCGATGACGCGCTCGCCCAGCGTCAGGTAGTTCACGTTCACGTGCTCGACCGCGTCGCGCGCCGACCACTCGTCGCTCACGACCGCGGCGTACACGCCCTGGAGCTTGTTCGCGGCGATCATCGGGCCGATCCCGGAACCGCAGGTGAAGATGCCCCGCTCGACGTCGCCAGCCGCGACCGCGCGCGCGAGCTTCACCGCGTACTCGGGGTAGTCGATGGGCGACGTCGTGGACGCGCCGTAGTCGACTACCACGTGGCCCTTGCCCGAAAGGTGCCCCGCGAGCTCACGCTTGAGCGACTGGCCCGCGTGGTCGGCCGCGAGCCCGATACGCACTACGAGTAGGCCTCAGTGTGCGCGAGCGCCTCCTCGATCTGGGCCGTCGTGATCGCGCCCTCCCGCAGGATGCGGATGGGCTCGGTCGTGCAGTCGACGACCGTCGACGGCACGCCGCCAGTCGTCGGGCCGCCGTCGAGCACGAGGCCGATGCGCCCTTCGAGCTGCGCCATGACCTCCTGCGCCGTGCGTGTGTCGCCCTGACCGGAGCGGTTCGCGCTCGTCACGGGCAGGCCGCCGCCGCTCGCGGCGATGAGGCGGCGCGCGACGTCGTTGGCGGGCACGCGGAACGCGAGGGTCCCGCGTCGCGGCGCGACGAGGACCAGCGACAGCGGTCCGGGCCAGAAGCGGGCCGCGAGCACGCGCGCCGCGGGCGTCACCATCGCGCTCGCATTCAGGTTCGACGCGTCCGACAGCAGGACCGGGATGCGCTTGTCCTTCGGCCGGTCCTTCGCAAGGAACAGCTTCCGAACATGATCGTGTCCGGCGGCAAGGCCGTAGACGGTGTCGGTCGGAAAGGCGACGAGCTCTCCGCGGCCGAGCGCGGCCGCCGCCTCCTCGACCGTTCCGGGCGCATCCGCCCGCATGAGGCGCGTCTTCACGGACCGATGATAGCCAGCGAGATCCGCGAGAGGTCCTCCGCGATCAGCGCCCCGACGCCTCGTCGTGCGAGCCACGCTCGCCCGCGTGCGGCGACGCGCCGGGCTCGCGCATCATGTCGTCCCAGACGTCCTGTGCCTTGTCCAGGAAGCGGTCCCATGGCTTGTCAGAGTGGTGATCGGACCAGCGGGTGCTGAACTCCGGCTCGACCTCCGCCCATGGCCGGCCCGCGTACTCGGTGCGCAGCTCGTGGCCGACCTTGTAACCGGGTTCGACGTCTTCCCAGCGCTCGGTCCGGCCGCGCTGCTCCCAGCGCTCACGGTAGCGCGGAGCCTCCTCCGCCCATCCGGGGTCCTCGGCGTGATCCTTCGTGTGAGGCACTCGGCCCTCCTTTTCGAGTGGTTGTGGCCGAGGACCCTGCAGTCCCGATGCCGCTGGGCGGCATGATTGCCGGCGATGCAATCGCAAGCGGTCTTCCTCGACGCTGCCGGCGTGCTCCTCGACACGGCCGTCATGCCGGCGCTGTGGCACCGAGCGGTCGGCCGCCACCTCGCCCCGCTCCTCGGCGGCACCGCCGAGCAGTGGGCCGCCGCGAACGCGGCCGCCCTCGAGCCGTGGATCGCACGCGTCACGGAGGCCGCGCGGCGGGCAGGACCGCGTAAGGGCTCCCGGGATGCGCACGTCGCGGCGCGCATCGCGTGGCTTACCGACATGTGCGAGCACGTCGGCGTGCCCGTGCCGGCGGACGCGGAGACCGTCGCGAAGGACGCGGCGCGCATCTGCGGCGAGCAGGTTCGCGCGCCGTTCGGCGACGCCGTCGAAGCCGTGCGCGCGCTGCACAGCGGGGGCTACACCCTCTACACCTCGACCGGCCAGCCGTCGTGGGAGATCGCGGCATACCTGCGCGCGATGGGTATCGGTGACCTGTTCGAGCGCACCTACGGCTGCGACCTGGTGGACCGCTGGAAGACCGGCCCGCACTTCTACCGCGCGATCTGCGAGGATGCCGGGATCGATCCCCGCCGCGCCGTGACGGTGGACGACACTGCCATCGTCCTCGACTGGGCGAAGAAGGCCGGCATGCGGACGTTCCTGCTCGGCGGCCAGGGTGGCGGCCAGCGCCATGAGCGCATCGCCTCGCTCGTGGAGCTGGAGCCGCTGATCTAGCTAAACCCCGCGGCCTTGCTGCCTTGCGGCGCGGCTTCGCCGCACAGGGCCCCTGCCCCTGCGGCTCGCGGGGACCCCTGCGGCTCGGTCGGGCAAAGCCCTCCCGCGCCTGAGCCGCTCGCGGGGATCCCTGCGGCTCGGTCGGCGAGAGCCCTCCCTCGCCTGCTACGCGGTCGAGCGAATCGATGCCAGCAAGTCGTCCAGCGTGTCGTAGCTCTCGGCGACGCCGGTCTCCATCCCGGACTTCAGGACGCCGTCGCGGGCCTCCAGCGATTCGTACCGGATTGTCGTCGTGCAGGTTGTCTTGCCGTTCTGCTCGAGCAAGACCATCGTGTCGAGCGCCTCGCCCGAGTACCAGGGGTCGTCGAACTTCTCCGTGTTGACGAGGCGCTCGGGCCGGACGATCTCGCGGTACACGCCGCCCATCGCCAGCTCGTTCCCGTCGGTGCCGCGCCAGACGAAGCGGTAGGCGCCGCCGACCTTCAAGTCGACCTCGCAGACCGCGAAGGTCCAGCCCCCGCGCACGCCGAGCCAGCGCTTGAGCAGCTCGGGCTTGGTCCAGGCGTCGAAGACCAGACTGCGCGGCGCGTCGAGGACGCGCGTCATGGCGATCTCCCGGTCGGAGGGTGTCGTGATCTGCAATGTCGCGGTGTTCGTCATCGGTGCTCTCCTTACGAACTATCGCTTCGTGTGCGATCGCTCCGTGTGTCCGCGTTGCTTCGCCGTTGTCTGCTTCGTCGTCGGGGTCTTCAACTCCTCGAGCAGGGCGTCGAGGCGCTCGTAGTTGTCCTCCCAGATCGTCCGGTAACGCTCCAGCCAGGCGGTGGCAGCCGCGAGGGGCCGACCCTCGATCCGCGACGGCCGCCGCTGCGCGTCGCGACCCCGTGTGATGAGGCCCGCGCGCTCGAGCACCTTCAGGTGCTTGGACACCGCTGCCTGGCTCATCTCGAACGGCTGGGCCAGGTCCGTCACCGACGCATCGCCGGTGGCGAGCCGGGCGAGGATCGCGCGGCGCGTGGGGTCGGCGAGCGCCGCGAACGTGACGTCGAGTGGGTTCCCCACCTGCTGTCCATAACCGGATGGTTGCATAACTTCATGGTTGTATACGACCCCGGGCGGGCTGTCAAGCGCCCTCGGCTACACGGTCCAGTCCAGGACGACCTTGCCGCAGTCGCCGCTGCGCACCACCTCGAATGCCTCGGCGAAGCGCTCCGCCGGGAAGCGATGCGTGATGACGGGGCTGATGTCGAGCCCGCTCTGGAGCATCGTGCCCATGCGATACCAGGTCTCGAACATCTCGCGGCCGTAGATGCCCTTGAGCGTGAGGCCGCGGAAGATGATCTGGTTGACGTCGATCGGCACCTCTTCGCTCGGGATGCCGAGGAGCGCGATGCGGCCGCCGTTGTTCATCACGTCGAGCATCGAGCGCAGCGCGGCCGGGCTGCCCGACATCTCGAGGCCGATGTCGTAGCCCTCGGTCATGCCGAGCCGGGCCATGACGGCGCGCAGGTCTTCGGTGGCTGGCACCGCGAGGGTCGCGCCCATGCGCCGCGCGAGGTCGAGCCGGTACTCGTTCGTGTCGGTGACCACGATGTGACGGGCGCCGACGAACCGCGCGAGCGTCGCGGCCATACAGCCGATCGGGCCGGCACCTGTGATGAGGACGTCCTCGCCGGCGAGGTCGTACGAGAGCGCGCTGTGCACGGCGTTCCCCAGCGGATCGAGGCACGCGCCGATCTCATCCGCCATGTTCGCCGGCAGCGAGTACGCGTTGCTGGCCGGCACCCCGACCCTGTCCGCGAACGCGCCGTCGCGCTGGATGCCGATCCCCTCGGTATTCCGGCACAGGTGGCGGCGGCCGGCCCGGCAGTTCCGGCAGTGTCCGCACGTGACGTGGCCCTCCACCGCGACCCGCTGCCCGGTCGCGAAGCCGCGCACCTCACTGCCGACCTCGACGACGGTGCCCATGAACTCGTGCCCGATGACGCGCGGCACCGTGATCGTCTCCTGCGCCCAGGCATCCCACTTCCAGATGTGCAGGTCGGTGCCGCAGATCGAGGTGTAATGGACACGCACGAGCAGGTCGTTGGGGCCGATCGTTGGCGCAGAGACCTCCTCGAGCCAGATACCGGCCTCCGGCCGGCTCTTCACGAGCGCGCGCATCAGATCGGGAACATCAGATGATGCCCAGCTCGCGCCCGGCCGTGGCGAACGCCGCGACCGCTCGATCGACGTGCTCCGGCTGGTGTGCCGCCGAGAGCTGCACGCGGATGCGCGCCTGGCCCTTCGGCACGACCGGATACGAGAACGCGATGACGTAGATGCCGAGCTCGAGCAGGCGGTCCGCGAGCCTGGTCGCGAGGGCAGCGTCGCCGAGCATGACCGGCACGATGGCGTGGTCGCCCGGCACGAGCGTGAACCCCTGTTGCGTCATCCCTTCGCGAAAGCGCCCCGCGTTCGTGACGAGCCTGGCCCGCAGATCCGCGGAGCTCTCGATGAGATCGAGCACGGCGATCGAGGTGGCGGCGATCACGGGCGCGAGGGTGTTCGAGAAGAGGTATGGGCGGGAGCGCTGCCGCAGCAGGTCGACGACCTCTTTGCGCCCACTGGTGTATCCGCCGGAGGCACCGCCGAGCGCCTTGCCGAGCGTGCCGGTGATGATGTCGACACGCGTGAGGACGCCGCGGTGCTCGTGCGAGCCGCGCCCGTTCGCGCCCATGAACCCGACGGCGTGCGAGTCGTCGACCATGACCATCGCCCCGTAGCTGTCGGCGAGCTCGCACACGCGCTCCAGGTTTGCGACGATCCCGTCCATCGAGAAGACGCCGTCGGTCGCGATAAGGCGGAACCGCGCTCCGGCCGCCGCCTGCAGCTGGCTCTCGAGATCGGCCATGTCGTTATTGGCGTAGCGGAGGCGCCTCGCCTTGCAGAGCCGGATGCCGTCGATGATCGACGCATGGTTCAGCGCGTCGCTGATGACGGCGTCCTCCTCGCCGAGGATGGTCTCGAACAGGCCGCCGTTCGCATCGAAGCACGACGAGTACAGGATCGTGTCCTCCGTGCCGAGGAAGCGCGTGAGCCGGTCCTCGAGCTCCTTGTGGATCGCCTGCGTGCCGCAGATGAACCGCACGGAGGACATCCCGTAGCCCCAGCGCTCGAGCGCGGCGTGCGCGGCCTCGACGACGCGCGGGTGATCGGAGAGGCCGAGGTAATTGTTCGCGCAGAAGTTCAGGACCTCGGCACCGGTGATCACGCCGATCTCCGCACCCTGCGGCGAGGTGATGACGCGCTCGCGCTTGTAGAGGCCGGCCTCCTGCACCGCGGCGAGCTCGCTTCGAAGGTGCTCGAGGAACGCGCTGCTCACGGCGCAATCATCGCGCCGCCCGGGTCGGCGCGCAGCACGAGCACGCGCTCGGCGCCCGCGAGGTCGCGGAGGATCTCGCCGGCATGCTCGGCGGCCAGCTTGCGTGCCTGCGGCGGATCGCACTCGAAGAAGGCGACGCCGTGCTTGCGGAGCACGCGCGGGAGATCCGCGATGGCTCGCCGAATGAGCGCGAGCCCGTCCGTCCCAGCGAGCACTGCGGCACGCGGCTCGAACGCGAGCGAGGCGCGCTCCATCCGTTCCCTGCGCCTGTCGCCGCCTGCGGCGCGGCTTCGCCGCACAGGGGCCCCTGCCCCTCCGGCTCGCGGGAGCCGCTGCGGCTCGGGTGGGTCAAGCCCGCCCTCGCCTGATACAGCGAGTGCTTCAGCGAGTGTTGCTGCGCTCAGGTATGGAAGATTCGCGGCGACGGCGTCCACTCGCTCGCGGACGGGCTCGAGCAGGTCGCCCTGCCGGAAGTCGATCCGGTCAGCGACGCCATGCGCGGCGGCGTTCGCGCGCGCGACCTCGAGCGCCCCGGCGGAGGTGTCCGTCGCGATGACGCGGAGGGCCGGCCGGTGCGCCGCCACGGCGACGGCGATCGCGCCGCTGCCGGTGCCGACATCCGCGACGAGCCGGGCGCCTGACGCGAGGACCGCATCCACGAGCATCTCCGTCTCAGGTCGCGGGATGAGCACGCGGGGATCCACCGCGAAGCGCAGCCCGTAGAACTCCTTCCAGCCGCGCAGGTAGGCGACGGGCTCGCCCACGGCGCGCCGCTCGATGAGGGCGCGGAATGTCGCTTCGCGCTCGGCGTCGACCGATGCTTCCGGGTAGGCGTAGAGGTCCTCCTTGGTGATACCGAGCGCGTGGGCGAGCAGCACGTCGGCGTCGAGGGGCTCGAGTCGTGCGAGCGCGGCGACGCGAAGCTCCGCCCGCGTGTGCATCGCAGCAAGTATCCGTATCGTCAGCTCGTGCTCGGGATCCAGGACGTGCGAGCGGCGCGCGCGGTCGTCGATAGGCATCTCGAGCGCTCGCCGCTCGAGCACTCGCCCTACCTGTCGCGGGCCTTCGGGGTGGATCTGCACCTCAAGCTCGAGAGCCTGCGCCCGACGCGCAGCTTCAAGGTACGCGGTGCGCTCAACCGGCTGTCGGCGCTCGAAGCGGGCGCGCACGCCCGCGGAGTCGTGACCGCCTCAGGCGGCAATCACGGGCAGGGCGTGGCCTACGCCGCGCACGTCCTCGGGACCTCCGCCGTCATCGTGATGCCCGAGACCGTCTCGCACTCGATCGTCGAGGTGTGTCGTGCGTACGGGGCCGAGGTCGTGTTGCGCGGCGCGATCTACGACGATACGGTCGGGGTCGCGCATGAGATCGCGCGCGGGCAGGGCCGTACGTTCGTGCATGCCTACGGCGACCCGCTCGTCATCGCGGGTCAGGGAACGATCGGCCTGGAGATCCTGGAGGACCTCACCGACGTTGACACCGTCGTCGTGCCGATCGGAGGTGGCGGGCTCATCTGCGGCATCGCTCTCGCGATCAAGGAGGGCGCACCCAGGCCTGTCCGCGTCATCGGTGTCGAGCCTGAGGGGTCCGACAACGTCCGCCGCTCCGTCGCGGCCGGCCGGCCCGTCACGCTGGACGCCCCGAAAAGCGTGGCGGAACGGCTCGTCGCGAGGAGCACAGAGGCGCTGAACGTCGAGCTGGCGACGCGCTACGTCGACGAGATCGTCACCGTCGACGATGCCGCGATCGAGGCCGCGTCGTACGAGTACCTCGCGCGTCTGTCGCTGCTGGTCGAGCCGGCGGGGGCCGCGTCGCTGGCGGCCGTCCGGTCGGGCAGGCTCGAGCCGGGGAGGCGGACAGCGCTCATCGTGAGCGGCGGCAACATCCCCGCCGAGGCGCTCTCGGCCCTGTTGCGCGCGGGCGCCGGGGCCGGGTAGCAGATGGCGACGCATCACGCCGAGATCCGCCTGCGGACCACGGCCCGCGAGGTGACGGTCGACATCACGGATCGTGTGCGCGGGATCGTGCGCGCGTCCGGTATCCAGGACGGCCTCTGCCTCATCGCATCGGCGCACACGACGGCCGGCATCTTCCTGAACGAGAACGCGGATCCGGACGTGCAGAGCGATCTCCTCGCGCAGCTGTCACGCATCGTCCCGGACGCGGGTGACTTCCGCCACGCAGAGGGGAACTCGCCCGCCCACATCAAGTCCGTGCTCGTCGGGAGCGACGTGACGCTGGCCGTGCGGCAGGGCGATTGCGTCCTCGGGCGGTGGCAGGGCGTGTATTTCGCGGAGCTCGACGGGCCGCGGGCGCGCGTTGCGACCGTAACTGTCAGCGGGGACGCGCTGGTCTAGTGTCCTGCGCCGGATGCGATCCGCCGCCGGCGCGGGACACTAGATAGACTCCCTCGCTCCAGCGATCAACGGGGAGGCGGCCATCAGCAGCGCGGTCACGCACGCTCCGGCAACGGTCATCTCCGCGCGCGAAGCTGAGCGCGTCCTTGGCACGGCGCTCTCGCGCGGCGGCGAGTGGGCGGAGCTCTTCTGGGAGCGGCATCACACCGTGACGCTGACCCTTGACGACGACAAGATCGAGGAAGCGATCATCGGCGTCGACCAGGGCGCGGGGATCCGGATCCGCGTCGGGGAACGCCAGAACTTCGCGAACGCCAACATCGCCGACGCCGACGACCTGATGACCCTGGCGGCGCGGGCCGCGGCGAGCGTCGCGGAAGACACCGAGACGGAGCGCGTCCAGCTCCGACCGGACGACGTGCCCCGCACGCACGATGTGCTGGTGGATCCCCGGACCGTCCCGATCCCTCGCAAGGTCGCGCTGCTCCGGCGTGGGAACGACGTCGCGAGGGCCACCGATCCGCGCATCCATCAGGTCACGGTCTACTACGGCGAGAGCATCCAGGACGTCGTCATCGCGAACAGCGACGGACGCTACCGCACCGACACTCGGGTCCGGACGAACTTCGCGCTCATCGCCGTCGCGAAGCAGGGCGAAGTCCTCGAGTCGGGCTTCGAGGCGATCCGTACCAGCCGCGGGTTCGAGACGCTGACCGACGAGACGATCGACGACTGCGCGCGAACGGCCGCACGGCGCGCGACCAAGAACGTCGATGCGGAGCCGGCTCCCGCCGGGACCTACACGGTCGTTCTGTCCGCCGAGGCGGGCGGAACCCTCGTCCACGAGTCGGTCGGGCACGGGCTCGAGGCCGACCTGAATCTGCGCGGCATGAGCGTGTACTCCGGCAGGATCGGTGAGCAGGTCGCCAGCCCGCTGATCACCGTGATCGATGACGGCACCGATCCGGGACAGCGAGGGACCGCGGCGCTTGATGACGAGGGAACTCAGACGCAACGCACGGTGCTCATCGAGAACGGGATCCTCCGCACGTACATGAGCGACCGGAAACACGCGCGGCTGCTGGGCATCCCAGAGAGCGGGAACGCGCGGCGGCAGTCGTTTCGGCACCTGCCCATCTGCCGGATGACCAACACGCTGATCGCGCCCGGCGAGAGCGACCCCGCCGAGATCCTCGCGTCGGTGGAGGACGGCATCTTCGTGCGCAAGATGGGCGGCGGCCAGGTCGACGTCGTGAGCGGCAACTTCGCGTTCGAGGTCACCGAGTCGTACCGGATCCGTGATGGGCGTCTCGCCGAGCCGCTGCGAGGCGCCACGCTGGTGGGCCAGGGTCCGAAGCTCATGAGCGAGATCGACATGGTCGGTCGGGACCTCGGCTACTCGACCGGGACGTGCGGCAAGGATGGCCAGGGCGCTCCGGTCGCCGATGCGCAGCCGACGCTGCGGATCCCGTCGGTGGTCATCGGCGGAAGGTGAAGGCATGAGGGATCCGTGACCGAGCGCCTCGCGAACGATGCCATCGTCGACCGCGCGATCGAGGCTCTGCGCCGACAGAGCGCCGAGGCGGAAGTGTTCCTTCGCGATTCAGCGACGACCTCGGTCGAGGTGAAGGACGGCGCTATCGAGAACGTCCTCGCCCGCGGCGAACGCGGGATCGGGATACGCGTGATCGACGAGCAAAGAATGGGGTTCGCGTTCACGAGCGACCTGTCGACGAGCGGCATCGACGAGTGCGTGCTTGCGGCGCGGTCGATGTCCGCGGTCACGGAGCCCGACCCCGACCTGCGGATCGCGCGGGGAGACACCGATGAGGTGGACCTCGGCATCCTCGAGGGCGTCTGCGACCGCTCCGTGGAGCAGCGCGCCGAAGCCGCGTTCGCGGCAGAGCGCGCGGCCCGCGCGCTCGATGCGCGCGTGACCGGTTTCCGCAAGACCCGCTATCACGACGGTCGGAGCACGACCATCCTCGCGACGACCTCCGGCGCCCGCGGATCCTATGGTGAGAGCTGGTCGGGCCTCGACACCTCGGTCATCGCGAGCGACGCTGCCGACCGACAGGTCGGATCTCACGCGCGGGCGTCGCGCAGGAGCGCCGAGATCGATCCCGAGGCCATCGGGCGGTACGCCGCCGGCATCGCCGTCGGGAAGCTCGGCGCTCGAACGCTCGCGACGCAGAAGCTACCGGTGGTGCTCGAGCCGTACCAGGCCATGTCGCTGCTCGGCGCGATCGCGCCGCTGTTCTCCGCCGAGAACGTGCTCAAGGGCAAGAGCCTCTTCGCGGGGAGGATCGGTGAGTCGGTCGCGAGCGCAAGCGTGACGATCATCGACGACGCGCGCTTGTCCGGTGGCCTGCGCACCGCGCCCTTCGACGGGGAGGGCACGGCAACGCGTCAGAAGACCCTGGTCGGCAGTGGTGTCCTCCAGGGCTATCTGACATCGCTGAAGACCGCGTCGAGGCTCGGCGCCGAGCCGACCGGCAACGCCCGGCGCAGCTCGTACTCGGGCCCAAGCCGCATCGGTCCGTCCAACTTCTTCATCCAGGCCGGGAGGGAGGACGCGGGCGCGCTCGTGCGTGATCTCGACCGCGCCCTGCGGATCACCTCGCTCCTGAACTTGCACACGATCGACCCCATCTCGGGCGAGTTCTCGCTCGGCGTGGCCGGCGATTACCTCGAGCGTGGCGAGCGGCAGTACCCGGTGCAGGGGATCACGATCGCGGGCAACCTCCTCGGCCTCCTGGCCTCGATCTCGGGGGTCGGAAGCGACCTCACGTTCGGCGGAGCGGGTGCCGGGAGCCCGACGCTCGTCATCTCCGAGCTCTCGGTCGGGGGGACTTGATGGAGCCTGCGACCTGCGCCGCCTTCGAGTGCTTGGGCTCGCAGGGACCCTGCGGCTGATGCGGCTCATCCGGGACTCCAAGAAGTCCGACGCGGCATGCTCTATCAACGAGGCGACGACCATCCTCAAGCACTCGTTCCCGGACTGACGCGGCCGCCGTGGCGCGCAAGGTCCTCGGCGGGATCGCCCCCCTCCGGTTCGGCGAGGGACGCGAGTGCAGCTTCCCCGCCTCGCTCGCCGCGGCCACGATCGGACACGCCCGAGTGAGGTCCGCCGGCGGAAGCGAAGCTCATGCAGGCGCCCGAGCGATGGACGAACTGCAGAGCAGGTACGAGTGGCTCATGGGGTGCTCGGGCACGGCGTTCGACGCCCGGATCGACGAGGCGACCTGGGATCCGGTCGCGGCGACGCCGCGCGATGCTGCGACGCTCGCGCGCGGTGCGGCCGCCGCCGGTGTACGAATGGATGTGGTCAGCCCGCCGTTCGACGAGGAGATGCGCGAGCTGGTGCTCGCGCGGATCAAGGAGCAGATCGACGCGGGCACGCCGCCCCTTGCGCGCGGCCTCGTCGGCCCGTCGGAATACGGGCTCATCGTCGGGTACGACGACGCCGGGCCGGCCTTCCTCGCGCGCACCTACTTCGATCGCGGCGCGGAGCCGACGCGCGTGGGCTGGGAGGCCTTCGTCGACGATGAGCACGGCACGCCCGTATTCCTCGATCACGTCGCGGCCGCGGACCGAGCGCGTGCCGCGCTCGGCGGCCTCGACGCGGGGATCGCCGCGGCTGGTGCGACCGAGGAGGCGCTGCGCGCCTGGGTCGCGGGCCTGCGCGACGACGGGCGCTGGGCGGACGCGCGGCACGCGGGCCAGGGCGCCTTCGCGGATCACACCATGCGGACGATCCTCGCCGACAAGCGACGCGCCGCCGCGCGCTTCCTGCGCGGCCTCCGTGCGGAGTTTCCGGCGCGCCCGGGATCCGATCTGCTGCGCGCTGCTGAGTCGTACGGGTACGTGCTCGACGCCGCGACGAAGGGCGGCATCGGCTTGTTCGAGGCATCCGTCGCGATGCGGTTCGCCGATCCCGGTCACCGCCGCGGCTGGGCGAACGCGCTCGAGGCGGCGATCGGCCACGAGCGCGAGGCGCAAGGCGCGCTGCGGGCCGCCCGGGCGGTGCTCGGATGAACGACCTCCTTGCCGCGGCGCTACTCGGACTCATCCAGGGTCTCACCGAGTTCCTGCCCATCAGCTCGACCGCGCATCTGGCTCTCGCCGAGAAGCTCCTTCGGCTCGATCCCGCGCGCTACGGCCTGACCTTCACCGTCGCGCTCCACATGGGGACGCTCCTCGCGATCCTCCTCTACTACGCGCGGGTGTGGGTCGGTCTCGTCGCTGATGTCCTGCGCGGACGATTCACGCTTCCCTTGCTCCTCCTCGTCGCAACAGTCCCGGCGGTCGTCGTGGCGCTGGTATTCGACGACCTCATCGCGGGGCCGCTGCGCGAACCGCTCAGCATCGCGGCGGCGCTGGTCGTGGGCTCGGCCGTCTTCCTTCTTGCGGAGCGCATGGCAACTGACCGCCGCGGCGAGGCGACCAGGAGCGACGCAGCCGCGATCGGCGTCGCCCAGGCGCTCGCGCTCATCCCCGGCATGTCGCGGTCCGGACTCACGATCTCGACGGGGCTTGCGCGCGGGCTCCGTCGCGACCAGGCGACGCGTCTTTCATTTCTGCTCTCCACGCCGGCCGTGTTCGGCGCCGGGCTCAAGACCGTCCTCGACGCGCGACAGGCCAGCGCCGTCTTCGACCACCCGGATGCGCTCGCGGTCGGCTTCGTCGTCTCGTTCGTGAGCGGTATCGCGGCGATCGCGTTCCTGGTGCGCTTCCTGCGCGGCCATTCGCTCGCCTGGTTCGTCCCCTACCGCCTCGCGCTCGCGGCCCTCATCGTCGCGGCGGTGGCCGCGGGGATGCTGTAGTGGCGACGCCATTCCAGAAGTCCGAGCTCCTCGTCCGACAGGCGACGGCCGCAGACCTTCCTCAGCTCATCGAGCTCCGCTGGGCTTCCTCGATCGAGGACGACGTGGTGCGCGAGCCGCGCCCGGCCTTCGAGGCGCGGATGCGGGCGTTCCTCGAGCGCGCCATCGCCGATCCGCGCTGGGCGGTCTGGGTCGCCGCCGACGGCGACCGGCTCGTCACGACCGTGTACGCGCAGATCGTGCCGAAGGTCCCGCGGCCGTCGCCGAGCGGGGCTTGGGTGTACCTCGCGGGGATGTTCACCCGCGCCGAGCGGCGCGGCGAAGGGATCGGGTCACGCGTCCTGGGCGCCGTTCGGGAGTGGGCCACGCTGCGGGGACTTGAGTTGATCATGCTCTGGCCAAGCGAGCGCTCCGTCCCGTTCTACGAGCGTGCGGGATTCCGCGAGGCAGACGCGCTGGAGCTCGAGCTTTGAACCTTCATATCCTTGCGCCAGCTGATCGGAGGATGAAGTGGATCTTGGACTGAAGGGCAAGACCGCGCTCGTCGCGGCCGCGAGCAAGGGCCTTGGGCGCGCGATCGCGGAGGAGTTCGGACGCGAGGGCGCGCGTGTTGCCATGTGCAGCCGGGACGAGGCCGCGATCGCGCGTGCCGCGCGCG
>JACDAF010000039.1 GCA_013695575.1 Chloroflexota bacterium
GCGATGGCCCGGCCGGCCGGGGTCACGGGCGCGACGTGGTCGAAGCCCATGGTCGTCATCGCCTGCCAGGTGACCCAGAGCGCTGTCCACCAGTCGCCGAAGTCGGCGCCGCACTCGGCGAGACACAGCAGCGTCGCGGAGCCGGGCACCACGCCGAACGCGAAGAGCAGGAGCAGCGGTGACGCGACGACGAGGTTGTCGCGCAGGTCGCGGAGGAACCCGGCATAGAACGATCCCCAGCGCCCAGGGAGCGGCTGGCGGGGCCCGTTCATGGCGTGCCGAACCTCGCGGCGAGCACCTTGCGGACCGCGACGGCAGCGTCCTGCGAGCCGAAGCGGCCGGGGCCCTCGGCAAACTCCTCGAGCACCCCGACGAACGCGATCTTCGGCCCGTCGAATGGCGCGAACCCGACGAACCACGCGTTCACCCGGCCGGCCACCGACGTCTCGGCCGTGCCGCTCTTGCCGGCGACCGCCACCGGGAATCCCTGGAACGGGAAATACACCGTGCCATCAGGGTCGGCGACGACCGCACGCATCCCGTCACGGATGAACGACAGCTCCGTGGCGACCGCCTGCGCGCGGCCGAGCTCAGCCTTGTCGAACGTCTTCTTTACCGCGCCGGCGCGATCCTGCAGCGCGATGACGAGCCGCGGCTTCCAGACGATCCCGTCATTCGCGAGTGCCGCGGCGTAGTTCGACATCTGGAGCGGCGTCGCGAGGAGGAACCCCTGCCCGATCGCGAGGTTGCTCGCGTCGCCCGGGCTCCAGCCGCGCTGGCCCGGGTCATTGGCGAACCGCTGCGCCTTCCAGGCAGGGCTGGGCACCAGGCCGTCGGCCTCGAACACGAACTCGATGTCGGTCGCCTTGCCGAAGCCGAAGCTCTGCGCGGCGTTCGGCAGGACGTCCTGGCCCTTCTGGTCGAGCCGCTTGCCGAGCTCGTAGAAGAAGGTGTTGCACGACCGCGCGAGAGCGGTGCGGAGATCGATGGGACCGAGATCCCCCGTCTCGTGGTTGAGCTGGACCCACTGCGGGCCGAAGCCGGTCCACCGCGCCGGGCAGTCGATCCGGTCTCCCGCCTTGAAGAGTCCCTGCCGCAGGCCGGCGGCGGCGGTCACCATCTTGAAGGTCGACCCGGTGGCGTACTGGCCGTGCGTCGCGCGGTTGAAGACCGGCTTCGCCGGATCGGCGTTCACGCGTGCGATCGCGGCGGCGTCCTGCCGCACATAGAGGTTCGGATCGAACGATGGACGGCTCGCGAGCGCGTGGATCTCGCCGGTCCACGGGTCCTCCGCGACGATCGCGCCACGTGCATCGCCGAGCGCGGCTTCGGCCGCCCTCTGGAGCGCCGGATCGAGCGCGAGCACGGCGTCGAGACCGGGGACCGGCAGCCGCTCGGCGAGCATCTCCACCGGGCTCTCGTTCGGCTCGACGATCGAGAGCCGCCAGCCGAACGTCCCGCCGATCGCCTCCTCGAGCGACGCCTCGAGGCCGGTCTTGCCGATGACGTCACCCGGCAGGACGCCGCGCGCCGCCCCCTTGCGGGCGTCTTCCTCGCCGGCCTCGCCGACGTACCCGATGGTCTGCACCGCGAGCCCTGTCGGGTAGCTGCGCACCCGCTGCGGCCGCGTCTGCACGCCCTCGATCAGCGCGAGCCGGTCGCGGAGCGCGGGGTCGAGCACGGTCTTGATCGGCACGAACGAGTCGGGCCGGACCCACGACGCCGTGTACTTCGCCTTGATCTCCGCCGCCGGCATCGCGATCGCCACCGAGAGGCTCGCGAGCATCCCGGCCTCGCTCTTGATCTGCCCGGGGACGACACCGACGGCGGCGGCGTCGATGAACGTGGCGAGCTCCGTCCCGTCGCGCGTGACGATGCGGCCGCGGCTGGTCGGAAGGCGCGTCATGCGGACGAGCCGTCCGGGCGTGAGCTGTGGCAGGACGGCCTCCGGCGTCCAGTCGATGCGCCAGCGGGCCTCGTCCTTGGCGCCCTGCAGGACCAGTCGCAGCGAGACCTCGCGCGAGAAGTCACCGACCCGATCGGTCTTGAATGTCACGGCGACCGGCGCGGTCGCGCGCGCGGGATCTAGCGAGCCGTTCGGCAGCTTCCCCCTGATCGCGGGACCCGGCTTCGCCTCAAGGGAGCGCAGGGACATCTCCTCGGCGATGCGCGGCAGGCGCGCGATGAATCCGTCCTCGCCGACGCGCTCGCGCGATTCGGGGGTAAGGAGATCCCACATGGCGCGCAGGTCGCCCTTCTGCCAGGCCTCCGCGTAGGCGCGCGCGACGGGCTCGGGCGCGGGCGGACCGGCCTCCTGGCACGCGCCGGCGACCGAGGCGACGGTGAAGAGGACGGCGAGCGCGCGGCTAGTAACCGGCAGCATGACCCTCGCGCCGAGGGTCGGCGCCGCCTGCGAACCCGCCGCCCTGGTCGATCGCGATCGCCTGCGCCCCACCCGTCACCTCCGCCCAGTCCCCCAGGAGAGCGACCTCGTGCCCCTTGGCGGCGAGCGCACGCCGCGTCCCCTCTGGGTAGCGGCCTTCGAGACGCAGGGTACGACCGGATTCGTGGAACCAGCGCGGAAGCTCGATGGCGTCCTGCACGTCGAGGCCGTGGTCGATGAGCGACACCGCGAGCTGAAAGTTCGTCTGCACCTGCGCCTGGCGGCCCGGCGTGCCGAACAGCAGCCGTGGGGACGTCCCGTCGAGGACCATCACCGCGTTCAGCGTGTGCACCGGCCGTTTCCCCGGCGCGAGCGCGTTCGGCGAGAGCGGGTCGAGCGAGAAGCCGGTGAGCCGGTCGTTCAACAGGATCCCCGTGCCCGGGACCATCGCAGCCGAGCCGAAGTGGCTGAAGACACTTTCGATGAGCGACACCGCGTTCCCCTCTCGATCGACGACGGCCAGGTAGGTGGTGTGCGCCGGCGTCGCGAGGACCCCGGCGGAAACGCGATCGGACGCGCGCGAGCCGAGCAGCTTCCGACGCGAAGCGATGAAGGCAGGATCGAACAGGCGCGCGGCGTCGAACTCGACGCGTCGGGGGTCGCCGGCGTGCGCGTCGCGATCGGCGAACGCCAGCTTCTTCAGCTCCACCATGACGTGGATGAGCTCCGGATCGCCGGGGGCATGCTCGGCCAGCGGGAAACCTTCGGCGAGCAGCAGCTCCTCGAGAAGAACGTGCCCCTGCGATACGGGCGGCTGCCCGAACACACGGAGCCCTCGGTATCGGATCTCGAGCGGCTCGGGCCGGTCGGTCCTGTGCTCCGCGAGGTCGCCGGCGGTGATGCCCCCGCCGGCCGCGGCGATGCCGCGCGCGACGCGGTCGGCGAGCGGACCGGTGTAGAGGGCCTCCGGGCCGATGGACGCGAGCTCCCGTAGCGTCGCGGCGAGGTCCGGCTGCTGCAACATCTCGCCCGCAAGTGGCGTGCGCCCGCGCGGCACGTAGATGCGCGCGCACTCCAGGTCGCGGTCGAGCCGATCGCGTGATCCCGCGATCGCGTCCGTGAGCTGCTCCGACACGGGAAAGCCCTGGTCCGCGTACCCGATCGCGGCGGCCAGCGCCCGATCGAGGCCGAGGCGCCCCTGCTCGGCGACGAGGTCACCCCATGCCGCGACGCAACCGGGAACGGTCGCGAGCATTGCGCCGCGATCAGGGAATCGCTCGATCGGCGGCAGCTCCCGCGGCGCGGCGCCGGACCCGTTGTACGCGGTGACCTCGCGTGTGCCCGCGTCGTAGTGGAGCGCGAAGACGTCGCCACCGATGGACGTCGCCTGCGGCAGCACGACGGCGCAGACCGCGGCGGCTGCGACCGCCGCATCGGCGGCGCTGCCACCGTCCCGCAAGGCGGCGAGCCCGGCGGACGTGGCGAGATGGTGACCGCTCGCGACGAGCCCGTTCGCCGCGCGCACGGTGGGACGGTGGGCCATCGCCTTGATGCTACGGCGGGCCACGGGATGTGAGCGACGGGACGGGCGCCGGGCGGACGCGCTTCATCACGGCGATCGAGCGCGCGCCATTTCGACGCCTTCGCCCGCTGCGCGGGCTCAGACCGTCCGCCCGGCGCCGTCCCCTCGCTCTGGAAACGACCTCCGGTCAGACCGGGAGAGGCAGGCCGCTGCGCACGGCAAGCGCGGTCGCGCTTGCGATCACGACACCGAGAGCGAGCGATTCGCGGGGTCGGGGCACGATCGGTATCAGCGCGACGGCGAGCGACGTGACGATGAGCTGCGGCGACTCGAGCACGAGGAGGCCCGCGTACAGGATGTAGCCGATCGCGACCCACGCGATCGTCGCGGGGCCGCGCGTCACGACGACCATCGCCGCGACAGCGGCGGCGACGGCGGAGCCCCACATCACGTGATCGGTAACGGGGTCGCCGAGTCGTCCACCGGTCACGTGGTAGGCGAAGACCACCATGGCCGTCGCGTCGAAGACCGCGACGAGCGTGCGCTGGAACGGGTTCACCTGGTCGTCATCGGTGCGGCAAGGACCAACCGCGTGTATCCAACTAGCCCATCGGGAGCGAGGCGTATCGGCCGTGAGCCGTCGTCACCGCACAAGCCGTTCGGTCACCGCCGCGATCGCCTCTTGAACGCGAACCGGTGCCGTCCCTCCGGGAGAGGCCCGCGCCGCGAGCGACCGCTCGACACGGATCTCGTCGAGCGCGGACGCCTCGAACCCCGGATGGCCACGACGGAGCTCCTCGAGCGTGAGATCGCTCAGCGTTCTGCCGGTCGGCACGAGATGAGCGACGAGGCGGCCGACGACCGCGTGCGCCTCTCGGAAGGGAACGCCGCGCTTCGCCAGATGATCCGCGAGGTCGGTCGCCGTGAGCATCCCGCCCTCGGCCGCACGACGCATCGCTTCGGGACGAAAGCCGCCGACCACGAGCGCAAGCACCTCCAGGGCCGGAGCGATCTGGGCCGCGTCGTACAGCGGCACGCGCTGCTCTTGGAGGTCGGACCCGTACGCAAGCGGCAGTCCCTTGAGTGTGGTGAGGACCGCCACCAGATCCCCGATCGCGCGGCCGGCGCGGCCGCGCACGAGCTCCGCGACATCGGGGTTCTTCTTTTGGGGCATGATGCTCGACCCGGTCGCCACGGCGTCTGGCAGATCGACGAATCCGAACTCGGCGCTCGACCAGAGCACGAGCTCCTCGGCGAAGCGCGAGGCGTGCACCGACACGAGCGCGGCGATGAACACGAACTCCACGATGAAGTCCCGATCCGAGACCGCATCAATGCTGTTCCGGAAGCGGGACAGCAGGCCGAGCTCGGCCGCGACGCCGTCCGGGTCCACCGGGTACGGGCTTCCCGCGAGCGCAGCGGCACCGAGCGGTGACACGGCCGCGCGGCGGCGCGCCTCGGCGATGCGCTCGCGATCGCGAAGCAGCGCCTCCACATGCGCGAGAAGGTGGTGCGCGAGGGACACCGGCTGCGCCCGCTGCAGGTGGGTGTAGCCGGGCAGCACGGTGTCCACGTGATCCTTGGCCTCCTCGACGAGCCGCGTCGCGAGGCGGCGCACCACCCCGTCCAGCTCGCCCAGCAGCTCCAGGACGAGGAGCCGCAGGCCGAGCGCGACCTGGTCATTGCGGCTTCGTGCGGTGTGCAGCTTCCCGCCGACCTCGCCGATGCGCGACCGCAGCTCGTGCTCGACGGCCGTGTGCACATCCTCGGCCTCGACCGGCAGGGACCAAACCCCTGCAGCGAGCTCCGCCGCAAGACGCTCCAGCTCGGCGACGATCGCGTCGGCCTCCGCCGTCGGGATGATCGCCTGCCGCCCGAGCATCCGCGCGTGCGCGATGCTGCCGCGAATGTCATGCGCGGCGATGCGGCGATCGAGCTCGAGCGAGGAAGTGAACCGGCGCACGCGCGGATCCGGCCTGCCCTCGAAGCGGCCGCCCCAGAGGTCGCTCACGAAGTCCGTCGCTTCTTGCCAGGACCCGGTTTCAGGCGTGGAGCGGCTTTGCCGCGACGAGCCGCAGGGCCCCCGCGGAGCGCAGGGGTAGGGGCCCCTGTGCGGCGAAGCCGCGCCGAAGGCAGCGACGCGAGCGGTGATTGACCGACGAGCTCCTGCACCCGTGCCTGATTGCGCAGCGGGAGCCCGAAGACGCCGATGAACCCCTCGGCGGCCCGGTGATCGAACGCGTCGCCCTTGCCGTACGTCGCGAGCGCCATCGAGTACAGCGAGTGCGGCGAGCGCCGCCCGACGACCGTCGCGCTGGCGCGGTGCAGCCGGACGCGGATGTCACCCGTCACGAACCGCTGCGTCGAGCGCACGTACTCCGCGAGATCCTGGTGGTGGGCTGTGAACCAGAGCCCGTTGTAGACGAGGTCCGCGTACTCGGCGGCGACGCGCTCCTTGAAGCGGAGGCTCTCCTTCGAGAGCACCAGGTCCTCCAGCGCGCGGTGCGCGAGGTGGAGCACGACCGCGGCGGGTGCTTCATAGACCTCGCGGGACTTGATCCCGACCAGCCGGTTCTCGATCTGATCGATGCGCCCGACACCGTGCTTTCCCGCGATCGCGTTCAGCTTCTCGATGAGGGTGACCCCGTCGGAGGCCTCGTCGTCGAGCGCGATCGGGATCCCCTGCTTGAAGGAGATCACGATCTCGCGCGGACGGGCGGGCGCCTCATCGGGATCGACCGTCCACTGGTACACGTCGCGCGGTGGCGCCCCCCACGGATCCTCGAGGATCCCGGCCTCGATGGAGCGGCCCCACAGGTTCTCGTCGACGCTGTACGGGCTCTTCTTCGTGACCGGCACAGGGATGCCGCGCTGCCGCGCGTACTCGATCTCCTCCTCGCGTGTCATGTTCATCCCCCGGCGCATGGGCGCGATGACCTTGAGATCAGGGGCGAGCGCGCCCACCGCGAGATCGAACCGGACCTGGTCGTTGCCCTTGCCCGTGCAGCCGTGCGCGACGAACTGGGCGCCCTCCTCGCGGGCCGCGTCGACGAGCAGCTTCGCGAGGAGCGGCCGCCCGAGCGCGGTCGCGAGCGGATAGCGGCCTTCGTACAACGCACCTGCCTGCAGCGCGGGCCAAACGAAGTAGCGGACAAAGGTCTCGCGCGCGTCCTGAACGACGGCGCGCGTCGCTCCGCTGCGCAGTGCCTTGCGACGCACCTCATCGAGGTCCTTCACGGACCCAAGGTCGCCGGTCACGGTCACGACCTGCAGGCCCATCGTCTCGCGCAGCCAGGCCACCGCGACCGAGGTGTCGAGACCGCCCGAATACGCGAGCACGCAGGTCTTCTTAGCTGTGTCCACGTCCCCTCCGTCCATCCCCTCTCGCTGCGCGGCTGCGCCGGCTCCGCTGGCGTGGGCCCCGCGGCAGGGTGGTGCTCGTCGCTACGCCGAACGTCGCGAGCCTGGCCAGGAGCGGTCGGGACGAGCCCTCCTCGATGGCGACGAACACCGTGTCGTCGCCCGCGATCGTGCCGACGACGGTCTCGAACGTCCCGGCGTCGACGGCTGCGGCCAGGGTGCTCGCGGTGCCGGGGAGCGAGCGCAGCACCACGATGTTCCCCGCAGCGGCCGCCTCGACCGGGTAGTCCTCGCAGAACCGGCGCAGCCGGTCGGTCCCGCCGACGGCTGTCGACGCCGCGGCCGGCGCAGCGTACGAATGGGTGCCGTCGCGCGCGACCTTCACGAGCCCCAGCTCGACGATGTCGCGCGAGATCGTCGCCTGTGTCGCCGCGAACCCGGCGCCCCGCAGCGCCCTGGCGAGATCGGCCTGGGTCGCGAGGCGGCGCGCGGTGACCAGCCGCAGCAATGCGCGCTGCCGGTGCTGCTTGCGGGCCAGCGCGTCCCTCACTCCGCGGCGGCCTCGATGACCGTCCCGGCGCTCCCACCGGCGAGCAGCCGCTCCAGGGCGTCGCCGCCGCTCGCGATGATCGCTGCGCGGCAGCCCGCGGATGCCGCGAGAAGGCAGGCTTCGACCTTTGGGAGCATCCCGCCTTCGATCGTCCCGTCCTCGACCAGCGCATGCGCCGACGCCCGATCGAGTGACGGGATGAGCTTGCCGTCGCGCCCGCGGACCCCGGGCACATCGGTGATGAACGCCAGGAGCCGCGCGCCGATCGAGGCAGCCACCGCACCCGCGACGCTGTCGGCGTTCACATTGAGGATCTCGCCGGTGCCTGGCTCGAGCGCCGCCGGCGCGATGACCGGCACCCTGCCGCAGTCGATGAGCTCCTCCAGGAGTGAGCTGTCCACGAGCGTCACCCGACCGACCAGCCCGAGCTCGGAGCCCTCGCGCTCGGCGCGCAGCAGCCCGCCATCGACGCCGGAGATCCCGACCGCCGGCACTCCACGCTGCACCAGGGCCGCAACGAGCCGGGAGTTGGCGAGGCCGGCGAGCACCGCGAGCGCGACGTCGCGGGTCGGCTCATCGGTGACCCGGAGCCCGCGCTCGAACCGTGGCTCGAGGCCGAGCTTCTTCGACCACTCGCCGACGAGCGGGCCCCCGCCATGCGCGACGACGAGCGGCGTCCCCGAATCATGAAGAGCGGCGACGATCTCGGCGTCGGTGCCGGCCTGCCCCGCAACCGACCCGCCCACCTTGACGACGACGGTGCTTCGCACGTCACGTCGTGTATTCGGCATTGATCCTCACGTACTCGGCCGAGAGATCCGCGCCCCAGGCGACGGCGGTGCCGTTCCCGAGACCGAGATCGAGGGCGATCTCGATGCTGGCTCGCGAGAAGTGCGCACGGATCGCCGCGCCATCGAATGCCGCCGGCGCGCCCGCGGTGAACACCGCGACGCCGCCGATCGCGATGCTCGCCCGCTCCGACTCGACGCGTGCTCCGGACCGTCCCGCGGCCGCGAGGATGCGGCCCCAGTTCGGATCAGCACCGTGAATGGCCGTGCGGACGAGGTTCGAATCGGTGATCTGTCGCGCCGCCAGCCGCGCGTCCGCGTCGCTTGCGGCACCGCTCACGCGGATCTCGTAGACCTTCGTCACCCCCTCGCCGTCCGCGACGATCGCGAGCGCGAGCTCGCGGCACACCGCCGACAGCCCCGAGGCGAACGTCACGAGGTCGGTCCCGGCGACGTCGATGCCTGAGGCACCATTGGCGAGCACGAGGACCGTGTCGTTGGTGCTGGTGTCGCCATCCACGGAGATCGCGTTGAAGGTGCTGTCGACCGCCGAGACCACTGTCCGCGCCAGATCGTCCGCGGCGATGCGCGCGTCGGTCGTGATGAACGCGAGCAGCGTCGCCATGTCGGGGTGGATCATCCCCGCGCCCTTCGCAATACCGCCAACGCGCACCGCCCCGGAGGGGAGCGTGATCTCGCGCTCGGCGACCTTCGGCCTCGTGTCCGTCGTCATGATCGCGTGCGACGCCGCGTCCCAGCCCTCCTCGGTGAGCTCGATCCCTGCGACCGCGCGCGCGATGCGTTCGGCCGGCAACAGCACGCCGATCACGCCCGTGCTCGCGACCGCGACCTCATCGACCCTGAGGTCGAGCCGTGCGGCGGCTGCGGTCGCCATCGCCAGCGCGTCGCGGGCGCCCTGCTCGCCGGTGCAGGCGTTCGCGTTCCCGGAATTCGCGACGATCGCGCGGACAGCACCGCGCTCGAGGTGGCGGCGCGTGAGGAGGCACGGAGCGGCAATGACCTCGTTCCGGGTGAGGACCCCGGCCGAGACGCAGGGCCGGTCCGATGCCACAAGAGCGACGTCGAGACGCTCGTCCGCGCCGGGCTTCACGCCGGCCGGGGCCGCCCCGGCGGTGAAGCCACGCGCGAACGTGACCCCGCGGCCGCTCACGAGGACGACAAACGGCGGAGCAGGTGTGCGCGCGCATCGGCGTCGCGGGGGGCGCCGCGAGCGTCGAGCTGCTCGGCGATCCGCTCGCGGTGCTCGCGCGACTTGTTGCCGCCGAACTTGAACTTCGCATGCACGTCGATGATCTGGCCGCGAAGGCCGCGGATGCCCGGCAGCAGCGAGGCGTAGCGGCCCTCCTTGGGGTCCACCCGGGCGTGCCCCCCCTCGCGCTGGAAATGCGCGAGCTGCCGCGTGAGGATGTCCGCCAGCAGATCGGGGGAATCGACGATCTCGAACCGGCAGGTGGCCTGGACGGCCGCGTAGTAGGAGGTCGGGACGCCTTCCTCCGGCGGGACCGGCGGGTCGGCGTTCCAGCCGGTGGGGATGTAGGTGTACGCATCGAAGGCGGACACGATCCCAACGGGGTTCTCACGGAGGCGCTCCCATACAGGGTTCGGCCGCGCCAGGTGCAGCGTGATCTCCATCGCGCCGTCGAAGATGAAGTGGGTCGGGACCACGACAGGCACCTCGTGGTCGCGACCGGACGCGATGAGCTCGCCGAAGTCGTGCGCCGCCAGGAAGGCGCGCCACTCCTCGTCGCGGGCGGCGTCGTGACGCCGGATCAGCATCAGGGCCAGAGCGGCAGCCCCTCGAGACCGCACGTCTCGGGGTAGCCGCGCATCGCGTTGAGGTTCTGCACCGCGGATCCAGCCGCACCCTTGACCAGGTTGTCGAGCGCCGCGAGGGCGACGAGCCGACCGTTCGCCTCATCCACGATCGCGTGCACGAGGCACCAGTTGCTGCCGAGCGCGGCCTTCGTCTGCGGGAAAGCGCGCGTGAGGCGAACGAACGGCTCGCCCGAGTAGGCATTCTCGTACGCCTCAGCGACCTGCGGGGCGGTGACCCCGTCGCGCAGCGGCGCGTAGCACGTCGCGAGCAGGCCGCGCGTCATGGGGATGAGGTGGGGCGTGAACGTGAGTCGCGGCGAGCCGCCACCGATGAAGGCAAGCTCCTGCGCGATCTCGGGAGTGTGACGGTGCCTCGGCACGCCGTACGCGCGAGCGTTGGAGTCGATGGTGCCGAACAGGTAGGCCTCGTCTACGTTGTGGCCCGCGCCCGATACTCCGGACTTCGCGTCGACGATCACGTCATCCCCGATGAGCCCCGCCCGCACCGCGGGTGCGAGCGCCAGCAGCGAAGCCGTCGGATAGCAGCCCGGATTCGCCACGACGCGCGCACCGGGCAGCCTCGCGCGCGCGTACTCGGTCAGCCCGTAGACCGCCTCGCCGAGAAGATCCGGCGCCGGATGCGGGGAGCCGTACCAGCGCTCGTACACGCGGGGATCGCGGAGCCGAAAGTCGCTGCCGACGTCGATGAGCGCCCGCCCCTCGGACACCCAGGCCGGTGCCTGCCTGCCGGCCTCGCCGGCCGGCAGCGCCGTGATGATGACGTCGGCATCGCCGACATCGCCGCCGACGAGCAGGGTCGGCGGCGCGGCGTGCAGGTGCGGCAGCACGTCCCGGAGCGGCTCGCCATGATGCGAGCGCGAGACTGCCGCGACCAGATCGACCTCGGGGTGGCGCAACAGGATCCGCGCGAGCTCGCCACCGGCGTAGCCGGTGACCCCGACGATCGCGACGCGGGTGCGCATCCTAGGATTATGCAACGGCGTGGATATTCATGCAAACAGTGCTGACTCCGCTGGAACCTCAGGCGGCGCGTGGCGCCTACAGCGCCTTCTTCAAGCGGATGCTCGGTGGCTCGGGCACATACCCGAGCTTGTGGTTCACCGAGAGCATCGGCGCGTTGTCCTTGTCGTTCGTCGTCCCGAACAGCTCGACACCACGCGACTTCAGCACGGCGATCGCGCGCAGCTTCATCGCAAGCGCGAGCCCGTGGCCGCGTGCATCCTTACGGACGCCGGTCATGAAGGTGTAACCGATGCCGGACCCGTTCACGTCGGCGAGCGTGAGACCGACCAGGTCGTCGCCGCGGAGCGCGAAGGTCGTCGCACGCGGCTCGAAGGTCGGACTGTCGAAGATGAACCGGCTGAGGTCCTCGAGCGACGGTGGTGCGGGGATCTCGGGGGTCGGCACGTCGACCCATGCGGCGCTGTGCAGCTCATGGATGCTCCGGCGCAGCTGATCGCCGGATGGCGCTGCCGCGGCGAGCTCCTCGTAGCTCGCGAGCCGGATCCCGGCGCGCTCCGCGATCGCCGCCGGATCCTCGAACCGCGACGCATCGAAGGTCGCAAGGTCGAGGTACGAGGACTGCCGGCGGTGGAACTCCTTGTACGCGCGCTGCTCCGCGAAGGCGATGCCCTCCTGTTCATCTCCGCGCACGCCCGCCGTGAGCGAGGGCGCGCCGCTCTTCCGCGCGAACCGTTCGAGCGCTTCGGCCAGGACGGTCCCGATCCCCTTGCGCTTCCACGCGTCCTCGAGGCGCACCCAGATGCCCCACGAACCGTCGGGCGGCCGCCACTTCCCGCCATCGCCGGCCCCAGACACACCGACGAGAGCGCCGCCGGACTCGAGCACGAGACGGAGCCGGACCTCGCTGGGATCGGCCAAGGACTCCCAGCGTTCGGCATCCGCGACGTCCCGTCGCTCGGCGGGTCGGCTGTAGCGGTTCAGGAGGGCGACCTCCGCCGCGAGATCCGCCCGCTGGCGCTCGCGCACCGTCACACCGGTGGGAAGGCGCTCGGAGATCCGTCCGATGGTGACCTGCACGTCGGGAGGCATCCGGCGGCAGATTAGCATCGCCGCCGATGCCGGAAGACCTCACACGGCACATGCGACGCGCGCTACGCGTCGCCGCGAAGGGCGCCGGCCGCACCAGCCCGAACCCGATGGTCGGCGCGATCGTCGTGCAGGACGGGATCGCCGTCGGCGAGGGCTGGCACCGCGCCGCGGGCGAGCCGCACGCCGAGGTGGACGCACTACGCGCGGCCGGCGAAGGCGCGAGAGGAGCGACACTGGTCGTGACTCTCGAGCCCTGCTCGCACCGCGGGCGGACCCCGCCGTGCGTCGACGCGATCCGCGAAGCGGGCATCACACGTGTCGTCGCCGCGATGCGCGACCCGTTCCCGAAGGTGGACGGGCGAGGCTTTCGCGCGCTCCGCGCCGCGGGCATCGCGGTCGAGCACGGTCTCCTCGAGGACGAGGCGCGGCGGCTCAACGGAGGCTTCGTGAGCCGCGTCGAGCGGGGGCGTCCCTTCGTCCTCCTGAAGCTCGCGCTCACCATCGATGGGCACACAGCGGTGCCCGGCCGGCGCTACCTCTCGGGGAAGCGGGCACTCCGGGAGGTCCACCGGCTGCGGGACCGCAGTGACGCGGTCCTCGTCGGCGTGGGGACGGTGCTCGCCGACGATCCGAGGCTCACGGTGCGCGAGGTGCGCGGGCGGGATCCCCTGCGGGTCGTGCTCGACACCGAGGCGCGTACCCCGCTCGGTGCGCAGATCGTGCGGTCGCGCGATCCGCAGCGGACGATCCTGCTGATCGCGCGCGACGCGGACCAGCGCCGCGGCGCACGCCTGCGCGCGGCAGGTGTGCTCGTCGCCACGATCCCACGCGCGGAGGCGGGCCTGGACCTCGCCCGGGCGCTCCGCTGGCTGGCCGAGCAGGGCGTGAACACGGTCCTGTCGGAGGGCGGA